>JACMIU010000663.1 GCA_014380985.1 Armatimonadota bacterium
AAGCAAGGAACGTGGCCGATGGACGTTTTCTTCAGCGGGCCCGGTAACCCGTCCGCGCCGGGAAGCAGTCCCGGCGGGCCCGGTTACACGGGCTATCGTTTAGGGGGCGGCGCGACCCAGCGCGTCGGCGGAATCGCGGTAGACCGGCGCACGAACCACATCTATATCGGCTTCTCGATTCAAAGCAGGCTACCCGACAACAACCCGGATTTTGAATCCGCCGTGCTGGCGATGAGCCACACCGGCGCACTCAAATGGTGGAGCCGGTTGTACGCCGAGCGCGACGCGAACGGTGCAACGCAACTTTCCACGCCCGACCAGTACGTGGACGGCTTGACCGTTGACCCGGCGACCGGAACACTGGTCGTGCTGGCGCGGTGTCACGGCAACAACGTGTCGAACTTTTGGCAGGGAAACCGAATTGCCGCGTACCCCGCGCTGTCATCGTTTCACAATCAGTTCACCGGCACAAACGGTAACATCCATATCTCGTGGCTCGGCAAACTCGGTCTGGATTCGGGAACGCTTTCCTGCTCCACCTTTGTCGCCGATTACGTGTTCGACATGGCGGGAACCAACGCAGGACAGCCTTACGCCGACCCGAACTTGGACGGTTGGCCCTCGCACAACGCCGGTTGGCCCCAACTCAACACGACGCGGTGCGAAACCGACGTCAAGGTGGACACGTCGGGGCGCGTCTATCTCCTTGGCAAAGGGCGGCGCGTGATTACCACGGCGAATGCGTTTCAGAAGATGGGCAAACGACCGACCGACCCGTCGGCGTGGAGCGGTTGGGTTCGCGTCTTTTCGCCGCGCTTGGACACGATGGCGTATTCGTCGCTTCTTTCGGGGCAGTGGGATGCGAGCGGAGCGGGCGGCGACAACACGCGGCTTTCCGGCGTCTACCCGGTCGCGGGCGGTGTGCTGGTTGCCGGGTGGCACAAGGCGACTTCCGGCACGGCAACCGGCAATCCCGTTCCGACCGCGAACGTTCCGGCGTGGGGCGACTCCCTGCCGGACGGCGAAACCGGCATTCTGGCGAAACTCCCGTTTTAGAAAGCGCGACGTATGAAAACAAAATCTTGTGTGTTCGCGGCAGCGGTTTTGCTAGTGGGACTTGCCGCGCCCGCTACGGTTCGGGCGCAAACGTTCAACTTTGCGAATGCCACGCCGATAACGCTTCCTGCACTCGGTGTGGCGACGCCCGCCTACCCGTCGCTCATTAATGTGAGCGGGGTTCCGGCGAACCTTGCGGAAATCACCGTAACGCTGAACGGCTTGACGCACCCGTTTGTCGCCGACTTGAACTTCGTGTTGCAATCGCCCGGCGGCGGCACGGTTGCACTGATGATCGGCGCGGGTTCGCCCGACGCAGGGACGGAAGCGACCGGCGCGGTGCTACTGTTTCGGGACTCGGCGGCGACACAAATCCCGACCGACGCCGAACTTCTTTCCGGCACGTATCGCCCGACGAACGCCGACCCGAACTATTCGCTACCCGGCGACTCCACGCCCCCCGCGCCCTACGGCGATTCGCTGTCGTCTTTGCAAAGCGGTGACCCGAACGGACAGTGGAAACTATATGTGAACAACGCCGGGGACGACCCCGGCGCACTGGCAAACGGCTGGAATCTCGGCTTCAGTGTGGCGGTCATCCCTGAAGCGGGAACAATGGTGCTGTTTGGAGTAGCGGCGATGTTCGGCACGGCGGGTTTGGCGACGCGACGCGCACGACGAACGCGCATCGGATAAAATACGCAAACCGCGTATGAACGATTATTTTTCCGATTTTCACGTCGTGCTTGTCGAGCCGCAAAACCCCCTCAACATCGGTTCGGTCGCCCGCGCCATGATGAACCTCGGTTTCCGGCACTTGCATCTGGTCGCGCCGCAAAATTACGACCGCGAAACCGCGAACGTTACCGCGTGTTGGGCGACACCGATTCTGGACGGCTTAACCGTTCACGAAACGCTCGCCGACGCTATCAGCGACTGCGAAACGGTCATCGGCTTGGGCGAGCGACCGGGGCAGTCGGTGCATTTCGTGACTCTGCCGCAATGGGCGGGCGAACTTCCGCAGACGCCGCGCCGCAAAACCGCCCTGCTGTTCGGCTCGGAAGATAGCGGCTTGCGGCAAGAGCATTTCAATCAGTGCCGCTATATCGCGCGGATTCCGTCCACGGAAGCGTTCCCATCGTTCAACTTAGCGCAGTCGGTTCTGCTCGTGCTGTGGGAGATCACGCAAGCCGCGCCGGAATCGCCCGCGCCCCCCGCCGATACCCGCGTCCCGACTTGGAACGACTTCTTTCAACTCGACCGCCTATTAGATTCGGTGATGACCGAGGGCGGGTTTGTGCGCTCCGGTTCGCCGGGTCCCGCCCCGGAAATGGTGAAAAACCTGTTTCGCCGCCTCGACTTATCTCCGCACGAAATCGGCTTGCTTCTAAGTTTGTTCGGTCGGTTGCAAACCACGCTTCGGCGCAACGCGAACGGCGAAAAATAGTCACCGACGCCGCTTGACTATTCTTGTAGTACGAAGTATACTATGCCCGGTCGCGTCGCGGGGCGCACTCAAGGAGGAACGACGCTATGGAACATAACACGATTTTGCGGGCTTTGACTACAATTGTAGCATTGGCGGTTTGCGGACGATGGGCGGCGGCGCAGGTCGCCTTGAAGCCGACCGGGGAGAACGCCCTGCCACTTCGCGCCAAGTCGGTCGCGGCAACGGTGTTGGTGAAGCAAACCCGCTTCGCCACCACGGATTTGGAACTGGTTTTTGCCAACGAGTTGGGCAACCGCGTGGAAGCCGACTTTATGTACACCGTGCCGGAAGGAGCGGTTGTCACCGACTTCGCGTACTTTTTCGGCGCGGAGCGGGTTCCGGCACGGGTAGCGGAAAAGAAACGGGCGGCGGCGATTTACAAGGCGATTACGGATAGGCAACGTGACCCGGCACTGGTGGAGATGGTCGGCAAAAACACGTTCCGCGCCCGCATCTTTCCCGTGGAGCCGAACGCCGATTTGCGGGTGCAGATTCGCTACGTGCAGGTGCTTCCCATAGGCGCGAACGGTGCGGCTACCCTTTCGCTTCCGCTACAAACGCCGAAATCGGTCAAATGGGATAAAGTATACGTCTCGGTACGGGCGGATGGCGCGGGCGGAGATGAGTTCGCCAACAACTTCGGATTGCCGATTGAACCGGACGCGGGCGGCACGGCACTGACCTTCTCCGGCACGAACTACCGCACGGAGAAAAACCTGCGCGTGTCGCTCGCCGCGCCGAAGCCAGCCGTGACGCCCTACCTCGCGGCGACTTCGGGCGGCAAAGACGGCTTTTTCGCGGCAACGATTACCGCGCCAGTCGGGGCGAAACTCAATCCGGCATCGCTACAATCGAGCGGCGTTCCCTTATACGCAGTATCGGCGAAGCGGCTATCGCCCCGCGACGTGTTAATCACCGTGCGGTACAAGAAATACGGCACGGCGCGGTTCTCGCTGATGGACACGGCGACTGGAAAACTCATCTTGTCGTCACCACTTG
>JACMIU010000664.1 GCA_014380985.1 Armatimonadota bacterium
ATGTCGCTCGGCATCAGGTCAGGCGTGAACTGAATGCGCTTGAACTCCGCCGAACACGCGGCGGCAATCGAGCGCATCAGCAGGGTTTTCGCCGTGCCGGGAACGCCCTCGAATAAGCCATGCCCGCCGGTCAGCAAACAAACCAGCGCGGCACTGATAACCTCGTCCTGCCCCTGTACCGCTTTATGAATCTCGGCGGTCAAACGGTTCGCTAAATCCGATACAAACGTCGCCGGGTCGGGGATACCACCGGTGCTGTCGCTCACGGGAACCGAGGGCGGCGCGGTTGTTATCGCGGGCGGCGCAATCATCGGCGGCGGCGCAAACACGTTCGCCGCCCCCGGCATCGGTTCGCCGGATTCCATCACGCTCGTGCCGCTTCCCATCTCATCGTCAATCTTTTCGCTCGTCGCGTCCAAGTTGCAATTCCTTTCTCATGTCCTCGATAGACCGGGCAAGGCTTAGCAACTCGCTTTCCGGCAGTTTTTTCGCACCCGCTTCGATTTTCGTTTCGCACTCTTGCAGTAAGCGAAGCAGTTTCGTTTCGCGCTTTGCGCGTCTTTCGGAAGCGTTCGCGCCGTAGACGTCGCCGAGCGACGCGGCGGCGCGGAGGGCAACTTCGTCCGCCGTGGATGTCACTGGCATTCCCGTGGCACGGCACAAGTCACGCCAGAACGACAGGTAGACGCCTTCAAGGGCGGCATCGGAGGCACGGGCGCGGCGGTACAGATCGGCGAGCGACGCCACGTATTCCGACGATACCCGGTCGCCGGGCGGCGCGGGACGCGGCAGTCCAAATCGAGTACTTGCCGCGAGGCATACCAGTCCGATTAGCACCGTGAGTTGAAGCACCGCGAACTGCCCCGGTTGCCCAATCGCACTCCACAGCGAGCGTTTGTCTTGGCTCCCCTGATGGTACTCGTCCCACAACACCCCGCCTTTACGCTTGGGGTCAAGATACGCCGAAACGGTTTGCACGAGAAACCGGGCGTTGTCGCCTTCCAGTAGCGTCTTGTTGTCAATCACCGCCGCCGATGCGACCAGCATCACGCGCCCTTTGCCACGCTTCACGACCACGACGCCCGGCTTGTCGTCGGCGAATAGCACCGTGGCGTCCTTGCCGAGTTTCAAGAACCGTTCTTCGCCGGGAAAGCGCAGGTCGCTCACGCCGTCAAGGTACGGAACCGGTTGCGCCAGCGTCAAATCTTTGCCTTTGTTTTTGTGAACGTCGGGCGACACCCCGACAATATCGGTGATGGCGTTGTTTTCGGCGGTCAGCATTATGAGCGTTCCGCCCCGGTCAACCCATTCCATCGCGTCTGCCGCTTGCTCCGCCGTCCAATAGGCATCCCCGGCGAACGCGAACAGTTCCTGCCCGCACACCATCACGGCGGCGGTGTCGGGCCATTCTCGCGGCGGCTTTTCAAACCGCGACGTCGGGATACCGGATTTTTCCAGCAAACGGTACGCCGCTTTCCACCCACCGGATTTCGGCGACAGCGTAGAGCGAAGCGGTTGCCCGGTTTCGTCTCCTCCGGCGTCGCGCCCGGCGATTTGCAAACTCACCCCCGCGAACGCAAGTAGCACCACAATCAAGACGATAGCATCCACGCCGATTTTGCGTTTCATGTCGCGCTTCCTTCCGTTGTGACTGGCGTCACGATGTCAGTCGCGGCGGACACATCTTGCGTCGGAAGCGCGTCGTAGATTTGTGACACGGTTTGAAACTCGCTTTGCGTTCCGGCTTGCCGACCGTACCAAACGCGGTCAAACAAGCGCGTCGCGGGCAGAAAGTCGTCGTGAACCGTTGACGATTTTTTCCGCAGGGCGCGTTGGTACTCCCAGTTGGTGCGGTTCTTCTCCAGCGTCAGAACGCCCGATTCGCCGAGTTTCCAGAGCGACGCGATATAAATCAGGCGAATCGCCGAGCGATAATCGCCTTCCGAAGCGCGTTCGCGGGCAGACGAAACGGGGTCGGTAATCCCCTCCTGCGTCAGGTCAAGGTCGCCGCTCAGGACTCCGGCGCGGCGGTTGCGTCCGGTTTTCACGTCGTAAAGGTTCAGCAGGTAGCGTGTCAGGAAGTAGAATCCGACCACAGCGGCGACGGTGGCAAGAAAATACAACGCGAGCAGAATGCCGTTGCCGATGGACGCGAACGGGTTTTTGGGGTTCCACTTGGCTTGCGGGAACTTGTTGAAAATCCAGCGGAAGAACTTGCCGATGGCGCGGAACATATTCTTCGTGGCATTACCGAACCATTTGCCAAATGCCTCGAAGCCACCCGCAATCCATTTCAGGGCGGGCTTGAAGAAATTAGCGATGGGGCGAAACCACGCCGGAAGCGCGGAAAAGTCCCATGGGTCTATCTTTTTATCAGGTTTGATACCGGCGAACTCGCGCCCCGCCAAGATTTTGCGGGCGAGGGCTTCGGGGTCGGCAACTGCTTTTGCCGACTTTTCCTGCGTGAGTTGCTCATCTAAAGCGGCGAACCGCGCTTGCAGTTTTTTGTCGGGCGTGGTTCCCGTCACGGCGTCCAGAGCGTCGGCGTCGTCTTTGGTGTCCACGGCAAAGCGTCTGCCCGACGCATCGGTAACGGCGGATATTTTGCGAAGCCTTGCCGCATAGTTTTTCGCCCGTGCCTCGGTGATTTCGCGGTCGCTCAAGAATGAGCGCACGTCACCGACGAGGGCGCGGTACTCCTCCTGCGGCACGGTGACACCTTTTGCCCATACCCCCGACGCGAGAAAGACAAAGGTAGCGGCGCAAACCCCTACGTATCGCTGGTTCATTTTTTGCCGCCTTTTTTCGGTTTCGGTATTTTCGGGTTCAAAACGCCTTGAAACGGGTCGGGCGCGAGCGCGACATCCCACGCTTGCGCTTCGGATTCGATGTCTAAACCTTCGCGGCGAACGCGCAAATCGTAGTACAAAAGCGTGGTGGCAATCGCCGGGAGCGGGGCTATCAGCACCGCCATCAATCCGGCGGTCAGCAGTTGGATGTAGTCGCTGATACTGCGCCCGCCGTTCGGCGGGGTCGCCGTTATATCTTTCGGCACGAATGTAAAGCCGAGCGCGACCACGGCAATCGCCCCCCCGGTCAGCGCGAGCGCGATAAAGCCCATCAAGCAAAGCAAGCCGAACGATTTGCCGAAATACGCCCCGGCGATCTGCCGCGACCGTTTCACCGAATCCACGATACGCCGGTCTTCTAAGACGATGCCGTGCGCGGAAAACGAGTAGTACGCGCCGACCAGAAGCGGCCCGATATAGGTACAGGTCGAGATAAAGGCGAGCAACCCGACCATCAGAGCGATAACAAGTAGAGGGAAGAAATGCCGAAAGGTGCGCTTGTAGACGCTGATAATCGTCGGGGTTTCGCCGGTCAGGTAATCGCGCACGGCGAGCGCGGTCGCGCCGAAGTGCGTCACATAGGCGGCGGCGAGAAGCGGGTAGAGCCACGCGAACCCGATAGCGGCGTCACGGGTGGCGGTACGACTTCCGGTAGCATCCAAGAAGTTGCCGAACGCTTCCACACCCGCCGTGCTAAGAAGCAGAAGTGCCGGGGCAAAAATCACCGCCGACACGCCACCGAGTAGGACAAAATGTTCGCGGTACAAATCGAACGCATCGTCGGTGATTTCCCAGACGGTGCGCGGTTTGAGGTCGGCGAGG
>JACMIU010000665.1 GCA_014380985.1 Armatimonadota bacterium
AGCGCACCGGCACGAACCGATAAAGGTAGTTGTGCATCACGAACTTTGCGAGCATAGTTGTTGAACGATCCCGGCATGATGTCGTTTCCGAAGTTTTATTCGTGCTTACCACAATACAGGAACGGCGGGCGCATACGCCGCCACCGCGCACTCTACAATAGCGGTTGAAAGTCATCCGACGGAACACGCGGGGCAAACCGTTCCCCGCGTGTGATATAAGAAACCCCGTGAACCACCAAACCCCGTTCGTTGCCGCCGCGTACCTTTCCGTCGCCGTGGCAACCGTGTCCCTTGCCGCCATGCCGACCCGCGCCTTTGCCCAAGCCCCCCTGCCCACGCCGATAACCGTGCCGCCGCCGCCCGCGCCCCCCGCGCCGTATCTGCCGTTCCCGCAGTTCGGAACCCTGCCGCTCGACGAAGCCAACAACGGCTTTGGCTTCGCGCAGACCACCGCCCGCGCCAAAAACTTGCAAGCGCGAATGCAGTGGATTGACGCCACCGCGAATCTGGATCGCGTCAACTCGGCGGAAAAAGTGAAAGCCGTTGTCGCCGCCATCAAGGGCGCGGGGTTCACCGATATTTGTTTCGACATCAAGCCGATTGGCGGCGAAGTGTTGTACAACAGCAAAATCGCGCCGAAAATAAAGTCGTTCACGAAGCCGGGGCAACCGACCAAAACCCTGCCGTTCGACTTCGACCCCCTCGCGGCGATGGCGACCGAATGCAAAGCGCAGGGAATTAATCTGATCGTTAACTTCAATGCGTTCGCCGAAGGACATCTGCTGTTCGGTACGGGACCCGGTTTCGCCAATCGGCAATGGCAAACCGTTTTGTACGAGGAAAAGCCGACCCTGCTTTTGCCTGCTCTGTCCGTACCGCTAACCGGAGGCGGCGGTAGCGGCTTTCCGCTTACCGCGCCCGCCCCGCTCTCCGTCGCCGTGCGCCCGAACGAACTGCCGATAGAAGCCACCGAGGTCGCGGTTTACACCGACGCCGCAAAAGTCGTCGCCGATTTGCCGAAGCGCAATCCGGCAGCCGGGTTTGTCGTGATCGTGGATGCCGCCGGCAAGGTGATCGCGCAGGTGCAGGGAAGCCAGTTCGCGGCACTGTCGGTGGCGATTCCCCCCGGCGGCGCGGCACTCGTCGCGCAGGAAGAAACCACGGCAAGCGCATTGCGGCGGTACGTCGTTGTAGGAAGTAAGCCCGTTTTATCGGGGTCACCGAAATACGTGCCGATAGGCGACCGCCCGCGCCGACAGATTCCGCTGATGACCAACCCGTTCCGCGAGGATGTCCGCGCCCGAATGCTCGCCATTTTGACCGAAGTCGTGACGAATTACGACGTGAATGGGATTATCTTCGACGACCGCCTACGCTACGCCGGACTGGACGCCGACTTTTCGCCCGAAGCGCAAGCCACGTTCACTCAGTACATGGGCAAACCGGTGGCGTTTCCGGGCGACGTTCTGCGCTATTCGTACAAGTTCCCGACCATGGAGCGTACGATGACGCCGGGCAAATACTACGATGCGTGGCTCGTGTTTCGCGCCCTGACCCTGCGAAACTTTCTCGCGGACGCGACGCGCACGGTGAAAACCATCAAGCCCGCGACCACGGTAGCGACGTATGTCGGCTCTTGGTACCCCGATTACCCGGATGTCGGGGCGAACTGGGCATCGCCGGACTTCCGGGCGGGCTTCCGGTTCCTCAGCCCGTCGTATGCGGAAACCGGCTGGGCGGGCGTCACCGATTTCGTCGTCACCGGTTGCTACTACAACACCGCGACCATCGCCGAGGCGGTCGCAAGCGGCGTGGACATCGGCGAAACCGTGGAAGCGGCGGGGCAGTTCTCAAACCGCGCCGTGGGTAATGCCGCGTGGGTGTACGCCGGGATTCAGTTATCCGACTTCGCCGGAAAAACGCCCGCCGATTTGAAGCGGGCGTTGCAAGCGGCGGCGGCGACCACGCAGGGCGTGATGGTATTCGATTTTTCCCACGACTGGGAGAAATGGCGACCGGTTTTAGCCGAAGCGTTCGCCAAACCCGCCACACCCCCGCACCTCGCGCCCGCGTCGCTCGCCGATGTTCGGGCGGCACAGGCGGCAAAGAAGGCAGCGGGAATTATTGACCCGCCGACCATTTTGTATCGCGGCAAATCCGGCACGGGATTCTGACAAACAACCGTTCAAGCGTGAGTTTTGGGGCAAAAGTGAAGCGGAAAACGATTCGGTCATGGAAGAAGCGGGATAGTTCCGTTTATTTTTTGCTTTTTTTTCCGATTTTGTTGATAAGCGGGGGAAAGGTGTAGTATAATCGGCACGAGGAGTTCGGGACAATGGCATCAGTTTCCCCCACGATACCAGTAAGGACATCAGCAAGCGCGACCATATGGCGATCACTCCCCCGCCCCCAGAACGTATTACACGCGGCTTGTTCCTCGCTTTTCCTCGCGGCACTCGCCGCAGGAGATGCGCGTTCGTGATCGGCTTTTCTCCGTCAATGATGGTTTCGGAAAATCGCCTTGCTTGCGTTTGTGATAGGTTGCCGTTCCATTCCCCGAATCATTCAAATCTCAAACTCTACTCTTGTGAGGATCTCGCCCCGTGATAACCTCGATGTTTCGCCCGATGATGGATATGCCTCGTGCCGGTTTGCTCCGGTATGCCGACCTGCCCGACCGTGAAATTGTCAACCGCGCCCAGCGCGGCGAATCGCAAGCGTCCGAATACCTGCTGTATAAATATCGCAACTTGGTGAAAACCAAAGTCAAATCGTATTTTTTAGTCGGCGCGGAAAAAGACGACCTGCTTCAAGTCGGTATGATTGGCTTGTGGCAAGCCGTGATTGATTTTCGTTGCGACAAGGCGATTTCATTTCCCGCGTTCGCCAAAGTCTGTATCCAACGGCACATTATCACCGCGATAAAAACCGCGACCCGGCAAAAGCAAACCCCGCTCAACCAGTCGCTTTCGCTCGAATCGCCGAGCGAAGACCCGTCCGCCGATTGGAACCTGTCCGACGTTTTGACGTGCGAGGATTCGCTCGACCCCGAAGACACGATGATTCGCTCGGAAGACACCCGTATTTTGCAGGACACCCTGCTCCAGTCGCTGTCGCAGTTCGAGTGGGAAGTCTTGTCCGGCTATCAGGTCGGCAAATCGTACCGCGAAATCGCCACCGATTTATCGTGCAAAACAAAGTCGGTGGATAACGCACTTGCCCGCATCAAGCGCAAAGTCTCCGGTATCTCGGTCGGCGACGCCGATTTAACCGAAATCAAGTTTCACAAACTCTGCGCGTAACGTTCGCGGTTTCCTACTTTCGCCCCCGCTTTTCCAGTTCGCACACTTGCGAACGAAAAAGCAGGGGCGTTTTGCTTTGCGTTTTCGCCGGGTACATCAACCGCGGAAAGCGAGAGCAGAAATCATGTCGGACGGAAAAGAAAAAACATTTCGCAAGGGCGACAAGGTAGTGTGGGACTCGTCGCAGGGCGAGATCCACGGCACGGTGGAAAAGAAAGTCACCGCGCCGATGAAGATTAAAACGCACGAAGTAAAGGCGAGCAAGGACGACCCGCAGTATCTCGTGAAATCGGACAAGACCGGGGCGGAAGCGGCGCACAAGCCGGGAGAACTTAGCAAAGAAGAATAGCGGTGGTGCGGCGCAACCGGCGGTTGCCGTCCGCTCCTTTTCGTGGTACGCTGTACGGTTGCGCCCCCCAAAAAACGGGGCGCGGCGAAAAGGCGACAAAACGCGGTGGAAACGCACGAAGAAAGCGACGAACCGGTATACGTGATTAGCGTCGCGGCGCGGCTCGCAGGGATGAAAACTTGGTATCTGCGCGTGCTGAACGACGCTGGTATCGTGGTTCCGACGCGCACCGACACCAACCGGCGGCTGTATTCGGCAAACGATGTCGCCCGCCTCGCCCGCGTCCGCTACCTGACCGAGGAGCGCGGCGTGAATATGGACGGCGTGAAAGTGATTTTTGAAATGGAAGCGGCGTGGCAAGCCGAGCGCGGCGAATCATTCGCGCCAAAACCGGCGACCGATACCGCGCCGCCCGCCGATGTTCAAGCGATTTTAGCACTGCTTCCGGCATATGTGCCGAAAAGTAGCGATTGATTTTTTTAGCCCGATAAGGAAACCTGCACATGATTTATCCGTCCCCTGACAAGATTGACGACGCCATTGATTCCAAGTACAAACTGGTGATTTTGGCGTCCAAGCGTTCCAAGCAGATCAAGGAAGGCGCACGTACCTTCGTGACGCCGCCCGATTCCACGAACCCGATTACGATTGCGCTTGAGGAAATCGCTGCGAAGAAAATCACCTATGCCTTTGACGAAAACTCGCTCGCCGGGCGCGAAGCCCGCGCCGACGAGCAAGCCGTGGTCGGGGCGCGTAACGTGATTCTCGCGCCGGGCGTAGACCCGCTCGCCGCGCCGGAAGATATTGACAAAGTCGCCGAAGCCCGCGCCATGCTCGGTGGCGATGCCGATGTTGCCGCGATTTTCAGCGACGATGACGACGACAACGACGGAACCTTCCTGCCGGAGATTGACGACGAGGAGGAAGACAACCCGCTTTCGACCGACGACGAGGGCGACGCGGGCGATTCGTAGGTAGAACGATGAGACGGAAACGCGGGGCGTTTGCCCCGCGGTCGCGTGGGGCGGCGACGGATTATCCGTTGCCGCTCCGCTTCATTTTTCGGTAATCGGGGTACAAGCGCACCATGCAGGGGATGGAAACGCCCGCCATTATTGCCGGAGCGATTCTTTTGCTCACGGTGCTTTGGGACGCCTTTGAAACCATGGTGTTGCCGCGAAGCGCGGGAACCGATCTGCGCCTGACGCGGTTTTTCTTTGTTTCCACATGGCTTTTTTGGCGATTCTTGTCAACGCGCTTATCCTACAAAAACCCGATTCGGCAGGCGATGCTCGGCATTTACGGACCGTTATCCTTGATTCTGCTGATTACGCTCTGGTCAAATCTGCTGATTCTTTCCTTCGGCTTGCTACTGTTCGGCGTCGGGTCGAGCGAGGCGACGCGACTGCAAATCGAATCCGGCGGGTTCGGGGACTATCTGTATTTAAGCGGCGTCACGCTGTTCACCCTCGGTTATGGCGACGAAACCCCCGGCGTCCCCCTGACGAAAGCCTTGTGCGTTCTGGAAGCGGGCGTCGGTTTCGGGATTCTGGCGATGGTTATCGGCTACTTGCCCGCGCTGTACCAGACGTTCGCCCGACGCGAAACGATGGTATTGCGGTTGTATGCCCGCACCGGTCATCCGGCAACGTCGCACAAGTTGGTGGAGAAATACGGCGCGGTCGGCGCGTGGAAATCGCTGGAAACGGTGCTTTCGGAATGGGAAAACTGGGGCGCGGAACTGTTGGAATCGCACCGGTCGTACCCGATTCTGTCGTTCTACCGGTCGCAAACCGAGGAAGACTCGTGGCTCGCAACCGCCGTGATTCTTTGCGACGTGTACGACGTTATCGAGGAACAATGCCCCGAAAACGCTCTGGATCGCGGTGCGCTTCTTTTGCAAGCCGAAGCGACGCGTAACATCATCGCAGACGGTCTGTCGGACTTGGTGAATATCTTGAACTTAAAAGGCGAACAAGCCCCGGCGATGAAACTATCGCGCTACCTGCTTCTCGCCCTGCCCCCCGGTCTACCGGCTTGCGTCAAGGATACCGCCGATACGAGCGTCGAGTGATTCCAGTTCGCGCTTCAAGGAGTAGGGCGCGAACACCCGTTGCACCGATGCGGGCGCGAGTTCGTTGTATTTCAGAATCAGCGTGTTCACCGTGTCCACGCGGTCACGCACCTCGGCGCGAAACCGGCGGGCGGTATGCTCCCGTGACGCTGTGTTTTTGCCGTGGGAAACGGCACGAATCCCGCGCTCGACGTAGGGCAGGAACGCCGCCTTTTCGCGCTCGATGTCTTTTTCCATCTGAAGCCACTGCGGCAAGGCGTTGGCGTTTTTCAGCAGGCGGTGCGCGGCGCGAACTTCGGGCGGCGTGAACGGATCGTTCTCGATTTTGAGCGGTTCGCCCTTGCCCTTCAAATCGTCGAACTCCCCGGCGTCCATCGCGTCCTTGATTTTGCGGTCGGCGATTAACGCCGTCCAGTCCAAGCCCGGCAGGAACCGCCGAAAACCGCTATTTCCTTCGCTACTCATCGGTATAGTTTACGGTGCGTGGGGGGGCGCGGTTCCCGGTTTCGATTTGACAAAACACCGCGATTGTGGATAGCATACAGAAGTCCATCAAGGAAGAGATGATAAATGAACTATCCTATATCGGGACGCCCCGTTCGCATCGGCGTCATCGGGTGCGGACAAATCGCACAAAGTCATTTCGCTAACTACGCCG
>JACMIU010000666.1 GCA_014380985.1 Armatimonadota bacterium
CGGAGTACGCTACCTGACCAAAGGGCGTCAGCCGATTGATGATGTTAAATCATCTGTCGCGGCAAGCCTTGCGGCACTGTTCTGCTTCCTGACCACTATCACCGGTTCCCTTTTCGCGCAGGTGCAATGGGGATCGTTCTGGAACTGGGATCCGCGCCAAACGTCGGTGTTTATGCTACTACTGATTTACGCCGCGTATTTCGTGCTTCGTTCAGGCATAGAAGACCCGGACAAACGCGCCGCGTCGTCGGCAGTATACGTCGTATTTGCGACCGTGATGACGCCGCTTCTCGGCTACGTCGTCCCGAAATATCTGCCGAGTTTGCACCCGACCAATACGGTGTTTGACCCATCGTACCGGTTGGCGATTTATTTTGCGATTTTGCCGCCGCTACTGTGGCTCGCGGCACGGATGTACCGCGTCGCTGTGCGACTTGAATCGGTGCAACTACGCCGCGAGGCACTCGAAACCTTATGAATACCGCGATGCTACCGCTACTGTTTGTCGCTCTGCTGATCTTTGCGGGCGTGTTCGTGTTTCTGCTCGGTATCGAACGCCGCGTCGCCGCTTTGGAACGCGACACCACCGACGCCGAACGGCGCGAAGGAGAACGATTATTATGACCACCGAACCGAAAGCCGCCATCAAACCGGCGGCGATTTTAGCACTGGTGCTGATTGTCTCCGCGCTGGCGTTCGGCGCGAAAGCGTTCGTCACCAACCTGACACCCTACCTGACCTTTGACGACGCCCGCAAATCGCGTGGCGGCGTGGTGCAAATCATGGGTCCGCTCGACAAAGCGAGCGTGAAATCGTCAGCGTCGGGCTTGACGTTTGACATCGTGGAAAAGACCAACCCGCAGGAGCGCATGACCGTGCTGTTCAAGCAATCGAAACCGGCGAACTTCAATCTCGCTATCGAAGTCACTGCGATTGGTCGCTACAAGCCGGGCATGGCGGGAACGCGGGGCGTGTTTGAAGCCGACAAGTTGCTGGTGAAATGCCCGTCGAAGTATCAGGGGCAGGACGGGGAGACGAAAGAGTACGGCGGCGAATCGGGCGCGTCGCCCGATTACAACGCGGGACAATACCCCAGCGCGGGTAACACGGCACTTTAGAAACCACCTATGATAACAGGCTACCTATTTCTCATTCTCGCGCTGGCGTTCACCGTGGGCGCGAACGTTGTGTTCACGCTTGCCAAGCGGCAGGAAGCGGGCGCGGCACTCCTGAAGGCAGGGCGCGTTCTCGCAACGCTTGCCGCCGTGTCAGTCGTCGCCGCGTCGGGAACGCTTATCTATCTGATTGCCGGACACCACTTCGAGGTCAAGTACGTCGCCGAATACTCGGCGCGGCGGTCGAACCAGTGGTACTTGATGGCGTCGTTCTGGGGCGGGCAGGAAGGCAGTTTGCTACTGTGGGGCGTCTGGACGGCGATTCTCGGCGCGGTGTTGGCGTGGCGTTCGGGCGATAAAACCGCCCGCGTCTGGCCCGTGTGGGGTGTGGTGCAGGTGTTTCTGCTCGGACTGATTCTGCTCAAATGCCCGTTTGCGCTGGGGACAGGCGCGGTTCCCGCTGACGGCAAGGGACTCAACCCCCTGCTCGAAAATATGTGGATGGTCATTCACCCGCCGATTCTGTTCCTCGGCTTCGCGTCCACGCTCGCGCCGTTCGTGTGGACGTTATACGGTTTGATTTACCGCGACTGGGACGGATGGGCGAAGTCGGTGTTTTCGTGGACGCTGTTTTCGTTCTCGTTGCTCGGACTGGGGCTATCGCTCGGCGGCTACTGGGCGTATGAAACACTCGGCTGGGGCGGCTTCTGGGCGTGGGATCCGGTGGAAAACTCTTCCTTAGTGCCGTGGCTGTTCCTGACCGCGATGCTTCACGGCGTTCCGCTCCAACTCAAGAACGGTGGCTACAAGGTCTCGAACCTGCTGATTGGCTTTCTGCCATTCGCCACCATGTTCTACGGCACGTTCCTGACGCGCACCGGCGTTCTCGCCGACTTTAGCGTTCACTCGTTCTCGTCGCTCGGACAGGACGGCTACTACGCGATGCTGACTGGCGTTTGTCTCGCGTTCGCCGTGCCGCTGGTTTTAATCGCGTGGAACTTCAACCGCATACCGAAACCGCCCGCCTATGAGCGTGTCGAGAGCCGTGAGTTCGGCTACTTCCTCGCGTCCATGACGCTCGGCATTATCGGCTTGATTGTGGCAATCGGAATGTCCGCCCCGCTGATTACCCGCCTGTGGACGGAAAAAGGCGCGGGCGCGGAGCAGTCGTTCTACAATCAGGCGACGTACCCGCTCGTGATTCTGTTCAGCGTAGCGATGGCGGTCACACCGTACTTAAGTTGGAAGGCGGCGCAGAAGGATACGCTCGAAAAAGAGATGGACAGCGTCCGCCGCCGCCTTCTCCTGCCGTATGCCGGTGCGATTCTGCTCACCGTGGTTGCCGCCGGGTTCGCTATGTACTTCGGCTTGCGCCGCCCGTACCAGATTCTGCTGTTCGCCACCTCTACTTTTTCGGTTTTGGCAAACACGGCGATGCTGTTGCCGCGCATGAAAACGAGCGGCGCACGGAAGACCGTGGGCGGGTTCGTCGCGCACATCGGCGCGGGGCTACTGCTGGTCGGCGTATGTTCGCTGATCGTGTTTAGCAACCACGTCGAGCGCGTGATGCTGATTAAAAACTTCCCGGTCACGGTGCTGGGGTTCAAACTGACGTACCTCGGCAATTCGAGCCAGCCGTATGACCGCGAAGACAACGCGGTGCGGATTCGCATCGAAAAGAACGGGCGCGTTTGGGAAGGGCGACCGCGCTTCTACTACGCGCAGTGGGAGAACCGCGACACGGTTTTCGCCAACCCTCCGGCAATTCTGCCGTCGGTCTACAACATGAACAGTGTTACCGATGTGCAAAAAATGATGCCGTGGAACAACCCGTACCCGGCAGGCGATTTGTACTTAGCGTTCTCGGAGGGCCCGTTCTCGCAGGGCGACGGCAAGGAGCGACCGCTTCACCCGAACGCCGGATTCACTCTAAGCGATGGCAAAACCGCTACGTTCGACGCCGACGGCTATTCGTTCACCCTGCTGTCGTTCACGATGGACGACAAGGCGATGGAGATTGTTCGCACTGGCAACGAAGTGGCGATGAAGGCACTGCCGAAGATCACGTTCACCGCGCAGGTCGGGGTGATGTACGGCAAGGAGATGAAAATTGTCGAGCCGCACTTTGTCTTAGAGCAACAGTCTGGCGCACGGTATTCACACCCGGCGGCGATTCCCGGCGCGAAGGGCGAAACGGTGATGCTGAACCTTGTGCCGCCGAGCGACGAGCAATGGGCGACCGCCGACCCGTTCAAGACGATCAACTTCCAGACAATCAATGTGCCGGATGTCACGGAGCACGTGTACGTGGACGTTTCCACCAAGCCACTGATTAGTTTGGTGTGGATCGGCTCGTTGCTGTACACATTGGGCGGGTTTGTCGCCTATCGCCGCCGCGCCGTGGAGCAGGGCATTCTCGGCAAGGGATAGGATAGCAAGTAAACGAAAAACGCCGACCGGGGAAACCCGGTCGGCGTTTTTCGTTATTCTACTCCTTGTCAGACGCGGGAAACGTCACTTTGTCGTAAATATCCGCAAGCGTAAGCGTTACATCAAGGGTCGGGAGTCGCGCCGACGCTTCCAACCCGACGTAACTATGGTATTGCCAGTTGCCACCGGAATCACGGGAATAGACTTCAACCCGCGCCCGGTCTTGCGTGACCAGCACATATTCGGTCAGTGATTCGAGTGTTTGATATTCTTCCAGTTTGTCGCCGCGATCCGTGGTTTCCGTGCTTGCCGATAGCACTTCGATAATTACCACCGGGTTTTGAATCGTGTCCGTGCGTCCCTGATACCGAACCGGTTCCCCGCGTACCACGGCAATATCGGGATAACGAAACGTGCCGATTGTGGGCGTATGAATCTTTAGGTCGCTCGAATGCACCGTACAATCGCGCTTTTTTTTCAGCGCGATGTATAGTTCCGCACCGACATTGTTGGTCAAAAGGGTATGCGGAAAACTGGCTCCGGGCATCGGCAAAATCTCTCCATTTCGGTATTCGCTTTTTTCGGTGGCGATTTCCTCGCGCCGTAAGTATTCCTCAACCGTAACATATTGTTGCAGTTTGGAGGCGGATACCCCGTTAGCAAACGGTACACGTAATCCCTGCGGCTTGTCGGCAATAGCGGTCGGCATAATTTTAACTCCTTGCATATTCCGTTTATTCGGTTTGTACTCTGCTACGAAGTCGGCGCGGCAACGCCCACGCGCCGGTACAAGTCGGCAAGTGCGACCGTAACACCGAGGCTGTCGAGCGAAACGCTACTTGCCAAGGCGGTAGCACTATTTTCCTGCCACGCTCCCGTTGCGTCGCGCACAGAAACCGTTACCTTGTACTCGCTCTGCGAAACGAGAACGTACTCCCGAAGAGACGGGATGGTTTTGTAATGGTCTAACTTCTCGCCCCGGTCGTAGTCTTCGGTGCTGGACGATAGCACTTCGACAATCAGCGTCGGGTTGCGAATCGTGTCAAACACATCATCGGTGAACTGCGGTTCCTCGCCGACAACGGCAATCACATCGGGGTAGGTATAGCGGTTCGTTGCCGGAATCGAAACGCGCATATCGCTGGGATACACTTCGCAATCGTCGCGCCCTTCGGACGCCACGGTTAGAACAGTGATAATTTTGCCCGTAAGCAAATTATGAACCCGGCTTGCCCCCGACATTTCGCGCATCTTTCCGTTGATGTACTCGTGCTTGTTCAGCGCGATTCGCTCCCGCGCTAAATATCGCTCCGGCGAAACAGTGTCCTCCGACAAGCCGTTCGCATACGGCGCGAGCGGAAACTTTTGCGGTTTATCTAAAACGGCGTTCGCCATGATTTTTGCCTTCCTTCTGCACTTATTTTACCCGATGACGGCAAGCCCGCCGAGATACGGGCGAAGCGGCGCGGGAACCGCGACCGTGCCGTCGGCGTTCTGGTGAGTCTCCAGCAATGTGGAAACCACGCGGGGCAGGGCAAGCCCCGACGCATTCAGCAAGTGCGGGAACTCCGGTTTCGCCGTCGCCTCACGGCGGAA
>JACMIU010000667.1 GCA_014380985.1 Armatimonadota bacterium
CGGTTGCCGCGCCTCGTGCCGGAGCAACCGGAACAAACCCTCGCGCAAACCGACGCCCCGACACTAACCGGTGGGCAACGCGCTTGGCAAGACCTGCGCGACGGCTTTTCGTATCTCAAAAATCAGCGCGTTCTGTGGATACTTTTGTGGCTCAACCTGCTGATTCAACTCGCGCTCGGTCCGTTCATGCTCGTCTACATCGTGGTCAACAACAACTGGTTCGGCGGCGGCTACAACACGCTTGCGCTTTGCGAAGTGTCGTTTTTTATCGGCGTCGTGGCGTGTTCGGCAATGTTCGAGAAGTTCCGCGTGACGCGTCCCGGCTTGGCGTTTATCATCGGGGTGGCGTTTATCGGTATCACGATTATTTTCATGGGCGGATCGAAAAACGTCTGGGCGTTCGCCGCGTGGAACGTCGTGTGCGGCTTGGCATTCCCGTTTATCCAACTGCCGATGGCGGCGTACATCCAAAAATTAGTGCCGCAAAACTTTCAAGGACGTGTGAACGCCGCGATGACCATGACCGGCATGGGCGTGATTCCGGTCGCCATCGGCTTGGGCGGACTACTGCTTGCGAAGATAGGCGCGGCGAATATGCTGTACGCGATGGGCGCGGGCATGAGCGTCGCCGGACTCTTAGGGCTTGCCGACCGGCAGTTCCGCACCGTCCGCACCGACGACGCCCCCGTTCCTAACCGGTAGCCGAAAACGGAGAACTTTTCCTCTCCGCAAAGTTTTCAACCCGTCGTACAATACACGCGGAGACCCCGCCATGCCCACCCCCGAATACCGACGCCGTTGCCTCGCCGAAGGCAGATGCGGCTCCTGCGCCGCCAAACGCGCCCCAAGCGACACACAGACCACCAGTTGCCGCAAATGCCGCGAGCACAAAAACCGCCGCCACAACGAACTGTATAACCAGCGACGCGCACAAAATCCACCGGTTGGCATCTCCGCCGCGCCGAATATCCCGTTCTCCTACGGCAAAACGCGCCTTCAAAACCCGCGGCGCATCTTCGTTTCCTGCGACCGGGAAACCATGTTCGCCGCCGAAGCCCTCATGAAGCACTACCGCGCCCGCCCCGGCTACGAATCGTACTCCGTGTCGAAAATGCTACGCCACATCATCACCGCCCCGCACGACGTTATCGGCGGCGTTGTTCCCCCGCGCCCCAAACTTCCGCCCACCTTTTACGGCTTTCTCTACCTGTGCTTCCTCGCCGACACCCCCGCATGGGAAGTGATCGAACGCCAGCGACGCGCCACCGACGCCACTATCGCGGACGCCGTTCGCGCCCTGCTCATCAACGCCGAACGCCGCTTCTTAGGCGCACAGTTCGCCGTCGCCACCGGGGGACGCCTGCTCAAGCGACGCCAAAACGACCTATTCGACCCGCATTGAAACGGTATAATCAAGCATTATGGAAACGCCAACCGACAACGAAGCACCGGTCTACGACTTAGTATACACGGTGGTACAAGACGTGTCGACCGACAAGCGCAACTATGCCGACACGCTACGTACCGACCCGATGACGCCCGAAGCCATGCTACGAAGTCGGCTTGCCACGTTCGCTGCCGAATAGGATGCGCCGGAAATGAGCGTGTACGACGATTACGATGCCGCGCTTGCCACCTTGAATGAGTCGCGTAGAGAAACGCGGTGGCGTAGTGCTTGTAACGTTCCCCGACACGAACGGCATGACGATGCGGGTGTCCGCCGACCGCTAATTAAAACCAACTATGTGAAACGGACATAGTTGCGACAAACCAAGCCAGCAAGGCAAACCACAATTGCGCCAGACAAAGTATTGCCGCAATGCGGCGCATCCCGCGAAATGACCAGACTAAATAAATTACAAGCGGGATCTCTGAGCAAAACATCATGTTGACAGCAAAAAGATTTTGTGTGTAAACATCCGCCGTTCGTACCGGTGCAAGTGCGGCGAAGAACAAAATCTCCAGTGCGACAAATGTTGGCAAGGCTAATTGCAACCACAATTTGACACTTGGCTTCGCAACAGTATCGGTAGACAATTGTTTCCAAATAGCCGCTACTACAACACCTGCAATAATAGCAGGCAGAATTGCCAATGCACCCACTTGCGTCAACAGCCATAAAAAGTAATCGAAATCAAGCAATGTTGATACCCCCATATTTCAGAATACGGTGGCGAATCGAAGTTCACATGAGACTTTAGCCCTATCAGCGTCACCAATAACATTGCGGCGATTTGCCAGTTGCTTTGCGTGGTCGTTTTGATTTTTTACAGATTTCTCTTATATCCACCGCCCCGTGATAGCCATACCACCGATAAACCACGAGACGGCGACCTGCCAAAGTTGCGGCAAGCAGAATATCGTTGTGATAAGCCACATCCGCCGCAATCGCCACACCATATAGCCGTTCAGTGGCACGACGCAAGCCGTCAGCAAATGAAACGTAAGCAAATCGCCTTCGTTGACCGGGTTTCGCCAGAACCCGCGATGAGAAGCCGCGAACAGAAGCATTGCGAGTGCCAGCAATGTTGGCGACGAAAGCCACCACACATCTCGACCACTGAGCAAACTACTGAACGACGGTTTGCGGTTCGCCCATATCCCGTAGCCAAGCGAGATGAAAAAGATATACGGTAAGACAGTCACAGATAGAGTGTATACCAGCAAGCAAACGAACCAAGACAGATTTTCGTACATACAGTTGCCCCCGGCTCAGAGGGTACACCACTTGCCCCCGCCACGCATGAGGCTTTTGTCCTACCAACAATAAACTACTTTATGCCGCGACCAGCGACGCCCTCGAAACCTTCGTACCGTGCTTCTACATCACGCAGTAGCGTGGCAAACTCACCATGCCGTTCCGCATCGTCGCGTTCGTTTTGCTCCAAAACGAGTGACAGCAAATCCTGCACATCATCGAGCGTTTTGCCAAGCGTCGCGCCGGGAACGCCCTGATAAGCGTTTGTCCGCACCCGCGCCACCACACGCCGGACGGCTTCCAGTTCATTCTGTCGCGTCATTAAAAAATCGTCGGATGGCATCTAATTCATTCTCCACAACCGAAACATCGGCAATCGGTATCCCTCGGTTTCCCGGCGTAATCTCTATCGGCGGTAGCACTACATCAGCACGGGTCGCCCGCAAAATGCGTTCCCACGCCAGTCCACGTACTCCACTCGTTTCAATTACATCCTTCGGCGAACGTAGGTTGCGAATCGGCACGGCGATAACCGCACCGACGCCGTTCACCTGTGCGGCAATCGTTTCCCGTCCGCAAACATACGCGGCTTTGGTGCGGCGAACGCCCTCCAGTATCTCGTAGATAGTTTCGCTCATTCGCCGCTACCGTATTTTACCGCTTTCGCGCAAACTTCGACGTAGACTTCGGCGGCGTCAAAACCCCTGATGGCGCGTTCATTTCCCGCTTCACGTCCATCGGTAGCAGTTTCTTCAGTTTGCCCATCTCGTCGCGCAGTTGCGCCGCGTGTTCAAAGTCGAGAGCCTTTGCCGCCTGCTTCATCTCTTTTTCCATGTCGGCGAGTGCTACTACCAACTCATCCAGCGGCATCGTTTTCGCAGCGTCAGCTTTTGTCACCTTGTAGTACGCCTTCGATTCCGCCACCTTTTTCGATTCCAGCACCTCACGTACCGCTTTAATCACCGTTTGCGGCGTGATTCCATGCTCCGCGTTGTACGCCACCTGCTTGGCGCGGCGGCGGTTGGTTTCGTCAATCGCCCGCTCCATCGAGCCGGTGATCCGGTCGGCGTACATAATCACCTGCCCGCCGACGTTCCGCGCCGCCCGCCCGATGGTTTGAATCAGCGACGTTTCCGAACGCAAAAAGCCTTCCTTGTCGGCGTCCAGAATCGTCACCAGCGACACTTCGGGCAAGTCCAAGCCCTCGCGGAGCAGGTTGATACCGACCACTACGTCGTAAACGCCGAGCCGCAAATCGCGCAGAATCTCCGTGCGCTCCAGTGTGCGAATCTCCGAGTGCAGGTACTGCACCTTGGTGCCGATTTCGACCAGATATTCGGTCAAATCTTCCGACATCTTTTTCGTCAGCGTGGTGACAATCACGCGCTCGCCGCGCTCGGTGCGAATCTTAATCTCGCTAATCAAGTCGTCAATCTGCCCCTTCGTCGGACGAATCACGATTTCCGGGTCAAGAAGTCCGGTCGGGCGAATCACCTGCTCGGCGATTTTTGTGGAATGTTGCCGCTCATACGGTCCCGGCGTCGCCGACACGAACACGACCTGCTTGATGCGTTCCTCGAACTCCTCGAAGCGAAGCGGGCGGTTGTCCTTCGCTGACGGCAAGCGGAAGCCGTACTCGACCAGCGTATCCTTGCGCCGCTTGTCCCCCGCATACATCGCGTGCAGTTGCGGAATCGTCTGGTGCGACTCGTCCACGATTAACAGCATATCGTCGGGGAAGTAGTCGAACAGCGTGTTCGGAGCCGTGCCGGGAGCGCGACCGTCGAACCAGCGCGAATAGTTCTCGACCCCCGAACAGTAGCCGACCTCGCGGATCATCTCAAGGTCAAACTTCGTGCGTTGCTCGATGCGTTGCGCTTCCAGCAACTTACCTTCCGCCTCGAACGTCGCCACCTGCCCGCGCATTTCCGCCTCGATTCCGAGCAGAATACTTTCCATCTTGTCCGGGTCGGACACAAAGTGCGACGCCGGGAAAATCGTCAACTCTTCTTTTGTTTCCAGAATCTCGCCGGTCAAATGATCCACGACCGAAATACTTTTCACCGTGTCCCAATCAAAGTCAATCCGGTAAACGATTTCTTCATCCTTCGGGCAAATCTCCAGCACGTCGCCCTTGACGCGGAACGTCCCCCGCCCCAGCACCATGTCGTTGCGCTGAAACTGAATGTTCACCAGTCGCCGCAAAACGTCGTCGCGGTCATACGTTTGCCCGGTATGGAACCAGACCATCATGCCCTTGTACGCCGACGGCGACCCCAAGCCGTAGATACACGACACCGAAGCCACGATAATCACGTCGCGCCGCTCCAACACCGCCTGCGTCGCCGAGTGGCGCAACCGGTCAATCTCCTCGTTCACCGACGAGTCTTTTTCGATAAAAGTATCGGTCTGCGGGATATACGCCTCCGGTGTGAAATAGTCGTAATAACTGACAAAATACTCCACGGCGTTGTTGGGGAAGAAGTCGCGGAACTCGGAACAAAGTTGTGCCGCGAGCGTTTTGTTGTGCGCGATGACGAGCGTCGGGCGTTGCACCCGCTGAATTACCTGAGCCGCGCTGAAGGATTTTCCGGTTCCCGTCGCTCCCAGCAGAGTTTGTATCCGCTCGCCGTTCTTTAGCCCGGAAACCAGACTGTCAATCGCGGTCGGTTGGTCGCCGCTCGGTGCGAACTTGCTTTCGATTTGAAACTGTCCCATGCCTTTTGCCATCGTTTTCGCTCCTTCAAAGTCGGTAAGAATCGGTGCTTCCTGCGTCGGAAGCAAACA
>JACMIU010000668.1 GCA_014380985.1 Armatimonadota bacterium
CGCCCGGCTCCATACCCCGCGCAGGCGGGATTTCCATAACAGGTCGCGGATTTACCCGCCGACCTAACCCACGACGACTGAATTACACGCTCATCTCCACATTGAACAAGAGTTTTTCATCAACGCGGGGGCGCGACGTGTACCACCAGTCCCGGCTGAAGGAATCCATTCGCTCAATAGCCCCTTCAATATCGCCGTCGGTAATCTGTATCAACGCGCACAGCACCGGCAAATCGTCGGTTTCGGGGTTCACGACCGGCTCTAAGACGATGCGAACGCCCGCGCCGAACACCTTTTCAATCTCCGGCACACTCGCTTGCAAAGGAAATATCAGCACCGGCTCGGTCAGCAGGAACGAGCGCACCGCCTCGCGGTCATCGGTGTCGAAGCGCGTCAGCAGTTCGTCCACGGGAATCGGCGCGAAACGGCTATCGTCCGGGGGCGGCGCGGACTTGGCGAAAAGCGGTCAGGTTTGTGTCATGGCAACGACTATTATACCGCGCCCGTCCTATCCCGTGTTGCCGACCCAGAGCGCAAACCGCTCGATACCGCCGCGTTTCCCCAGAGCCAGCGGCACATTCACCGACGCCGGTTGCCCCGCACCCATCACGGTAGCGAAGCGGACGAACTCCTCGAAGCCGGTGTTGCCCGCGCTGAACGAATGAATCAGAAGCGTCGCCGCGCCCGCGTGGAAACGCTCCGCTTCTATCACCGCGCTTGCGAGACGCGCCAGAAACAGGTAGCGCAGATCGTCGGGCAGGGGAAGCGCGACGCCGAGCAGTTCGGACAGGAACGCGAGGCGCGTTTTGCGCCCCGACGGCGTTTCGCGTTGCCACCGCGCCAAATCCGCGCCGAAACCCGCGTCGGTTCCGCCCTCGACCGCGATGGTCATCAAACCGGTGTTGTGCCGCGCCACGCAAAGCAAATCGCCCATTGCGGGCATACTGCCTCCGGGCATGGCAACCGCGTGTTGCGGCACTAAAAGCAACGGCGAAAGTGACGTCCACGGCTCTCCCGCCGCGCTTAGCACCGCGCCGACCGCATCCGGCAATTCAGGCAAAACGAAGTTTTTGCCGACGTTCGCGTCCTGCCACTCCCGCGCCACGCGATTGGTTCCGGCGAAGCCCGCCGCCACCGTTTTCGCCCAAACGCCGCCGTCCGCCGTTCCCGTGATTACCGCGCCGCTCATGCGCCGGTCTCCGTTTCCGGTACGTTCGTTTTTGCCCAGTCGGTAACGGCATCCGCCCAATCGCCGCGTGTCATTGTTTCGCTTTTTTGGAGAAGCGAACTAAGTATGTCGGGTGTGAGCGGGGGCAGGTTCGCGCTTGTTTCCGCCACCGCATACGCGCCGTTTAGCAGAAGCAAAATCTCAATCGTCTTTCGGCGGATGCGCCATATCTCCGGCACGCCGAACGCCGCATAAATCGGCAGTCTCGCCACAGAAAGCGAGTGGTCATCAATCTCGATTACCAAATCGGGCGGCGGATCGCCTTGCTCTAAGTCCGCCGTCTCTCTCTCGTTGAGTGCGCCGACATGAGCGATATAAAAGCAGGTGTCCGGTTCCACGCCTTTCTCCATGCTCGGCATCTTCAGCGTTAGCGAACCAATATTGTCGTAATCGCGCCCCCACGCCTCAAGAACTTCTTCAACAAGGCGGGCGGCAAGGCGGTTCGTTCTCTCGTGAAATCGTAGCGGACTCATAATTTCCAACAATCCCGTGTCGTAAGTGAAACGCGGGGCGGAGCGATCCTCATGGTCACGCAGAATCGCCTCGTAGGTTTCCCAGCGGATGCCGGTTAGCACCACGCGGTTTGCGGTGGGCGCGTGTTCGGTGGTGTCGTTCATCGTGCTTGTATTCTACCCGCCCGCCCGCGCCCCTACCGCTCGCCCGCGTTCGGAACCGGGGTAACCACCGGTGGCTTAACCGTTTTGCCCGCTTCGGCGTCCGGCGCGACCGCCATGCGGAAGCCGGTTTCGATTTGCGCCGCCTCGCCGACCGCGACCGACCAAACTTTGGCACTGGCTGTTTTCGCGTTGCCGCTACCCAGATATTGCCGCGCCACGCGCACCACGTCCTCCGGCGTCACGGCGCGAACCCGCGCCGCATACGTGTTCCAATAATCGGCGGGCAAGCCGTATTCGTAGCGTTCGATGGAACGCGATAGCACCGCGCCCGGCGATTCGAGTGTCAGCGCGAACGAGCCGATTAACGCTTGCTTGATTAAATCCAGTTCCCCCGC
This sequence comes from Armatimonadota bacterium, assembly GCA_014380985.1. GTDB lineage: Bacteria > Armatimonadota > Armatimonadia > Armatimonadales > Armatimonadaceae > JACMIU01. The sequence continues at coordinate 2,241 of JACMIU010000668.1, forward strand.
TTTCGGCGGCACGGTCTGAAGGCGCACGAACTCATTAAGGAAGTCGGTTGCCGCGTTCGCCGTCACGGCGTTGCGGACACTCGCGCTTGCCGTCCACGTGCCTGTCCACTTCGGCGCGTTCACGGTAGAGCGTGCGCCATACGTGTAGCCTTTTTCCTCGCGCAGTTTCTGGTTGAGGCGCGAATTGAAGCCGCCTCCCAAAATCCGGTTTGCTAAAAGAAGCGGAAAATATTCGGGGTCGCGCCGGTTGATGCCGGGAACGCCAAACGACAGCACGGTTTGCGCCGAGCCGGGGCGATTCACGACGATGGGAACCGGCGCGGCGGAACCGTCGCTCGTGCCTTGCGCCACGAAAACGGCGGCGGGAAGCACCGGTGCGGGGGCGTCGGGGTTTCTTTGGGAGCCGAACTCGCGGAGCAGAACCGAGCCGGTCGTGTCTGCTTTCACATTCCCGGCGACGCCGATTAACGCGCTATCGGGGCGATAAAAGCGGGCGTGAAATGCCGTGACTTGCTCCGGGGCGACCGCGCCGATTTGCTCCGGCGTCGGGGCGGGGCGACCGAAAACAGACGTTTCGCCGTACATCGCTTTATTCAACGCCTCAGCCGCTTGGCGGTTCGGATCGTTCTGCCGGGCGACCGCATTTGCGACCAGCCGCGTCTGCACCTGCTTGACGCGCTGTGCCGGGAACGTCGGGGCGTACACCAGTTCCGCCAGCACGGGAAGTAGTTCGTCGGCGTTTTCGATCAGGCACGACAGCGTGGCGGTCACGCGCTCGTCGCCCGCCGAAGCGTTGAACGACGCGCCGTACTTGTCTTCGAGTTCGGCGATTTTTTCCGCTGAGTACGTTTTGGTTCCTTCGCGCAGGCAAAGCGCGGCAAGACTGGCGACACCGCGCCCGGCGTTCGTCTCCATCAGTTCTCCGGCGCGAACCGAGATGCTGAACGTCACGAGGGGCGTTCGCGCATCCTCGACGATAAAGATATGCCCGCCGTTCGGCAGGGTAAACTCCTTCGCGGGCGGGATAGCGACTTCGAGTGGCTGAAGGTCAATCGGCGACAGGTTACGTACCACGGTGGACGGCGGCGGCGCGACGGGAGGCGCGGCGTCCTGCGCGAAGGCGCGATGTGCGCCCGATGCGGCAACGGTCGGTGTCAACACGGCGAAACAAAATAGCGGAACGAGTTTCATAGGTAGTTAAACCCTCTGGGGCGTTGAGAATGGATGTATTATACCCGCAAGCGTACCGGTTTTGCCCGATGGCGCGAAAACCGTTGACAAACCCGGCACGGCTCGGCTATAATCAGCGCATCATGCTTTCTCACACAATCCCTGTGACTCGCCGCGTCGCGCCCGGCTCGCTATGTACTGCCTGATTAGCACGTTCCTTTGGCTCGCCGCCGCCACGGTCGCCCACGCGGGATGGACTTCTACAGCGACCTACACCGGCTCCTCCTCCGGCTTTAACAGTCAAGGGGCGACGGGCGGCACATGGGGCGCGGGCGGAACCCATATGGGGGTGGGATCGAACTGTGGCAGGGGCGGGCAAGCAACCGCGGAAACGTCCGGCTCTGTGTCGGTCACGTACACATGGGTGATGGATGCCACCGGGGTTCCCGCGCCGAAAAAGGTGTCTATACGGGAAGAGGCTTCGGCGCGATGGGGGTGTGGCGATTTTCCGCAAATAGACGACGAGCAAATGTTCGGATCCTTGCAAACCAAGGACGCGAAAATCGGCGCGTTTCCGAACAATCTGCCGGTCACCTATAATTCTCAGCAAGGCGGCGGCGTGCGCGGGTGGCGTAGCAAAGTCTACGATGTGAGCGCGAACGGAACCGTCACGGTGAACAGCGGCAACCTATCGGCAAACGTCACGGTCAGGGCTTCCACCGTCACCGGAGCCGCGTGCAACGCGATAGTGACATACAGCACGGGCATCAGCGATATTCGCATCAAGCGCGACGGCGTTGCTATCGGCGACACCAACAACAAATGCTTGCCGGGTGAGGCGATCAACCTGTCCGTGGTCGGCGCGGACGCGAACAGTACGCACTCGTGGAGCATCACCGGCGACTTCTTCAAAAACTACGACCCTTATGTTACGCCCCCGGTTTACGGGGACGGGGGCGCGGTAGTTAAGACCGACCCGACCATCACCTACCGCTATATCAAAGGCGATAGCACAACTGGCTCTCCGAAAAAGGTCAATGTTACTGTCAAGGTGAACAACGAGTCTGTTGACGTTGAGGACGAACTCAAGGTGTATCAGCCATCTTTCACCTTCAAAGCAAAGCAAGACGGACCTTCCGCAGATTTAACAGGCGTAGTTTTAGAAAGACCCAGAAATGTATCTATAGGGAGCGGTATGGATTGGATTGATACGACTGTTTCCACACCCTCGCATGGCTCAGGACTATTTGGTTTCTTACAA
>JACMIU010000669.1 GCA_014380985.1 Armatimonadota bacterium
ACGGGGAGGCTACCATATTCTTAAACTACCGCCAGCGGCAGTTCCAAGCGGCGTAGCCCCGGCGTCGTCGGGCGGTTCGTGACCGCGCCGTTGCCGCGCAGGAACTTTTCGCCAAAGTCCGCCGCGTTGTACGACGAGCGCACGAACGGCCCCGACGCGACCGATAAGAAGCCGATTTCCCGCGCAATCTCGGCGTAGCGGTCGAAGCGCGACGGGTGCAGATATTCCACCACGTCTAAGTAGCCTTTGCCGGGTTTGAGGTACTGCCCCATCGTCACGGCATCCACGCCCGCATCCTTCCAGTCGTTTAGCACGGCGATAACTTCGTCCTCGGTTTCGCCTAAGCCGAGCATGATGCCGGACTTCGTGTAGATGGTGGGTTCGATTTCCTTCACGGTTCGCAGAAAATCAATCGAGCGGGCGTATTTCGCTTGCGGTCGCACGGTGCGGTACAGGCGCGGCACAGTTTCGGTATTGTGGTTGAAGACGTGCGGACGCGCCCGACAGACGATTTCGATAGCGAAGCGGCGACCGCGAAAATCGGGCGTCAAGACTTCAATAGTGGAGTCGGGCAGGGCGGCGCGGAGCGATTCGATTACCGCCGCGAAGTGTGCCGCGCCCCCGTCCAACAGTTCGTCGCGGTTGACCGACGTTACCACAACGTGCTTCAGGTTCAATGCCTTCGCGGCGTCGGCTAATCGGCGCGGTTCGTCGGGATCGAGTGGCAAGCCTTTGCCGGTTTTAACCGCGCAAAAGCGGCATGAGCGGGTGCAGGTGTCGCCCATCACCATAAAGGTCGCCGTGCCTTTGCTCCAGCATTCGCCGAGGTTCGGACAGCGGGCTTCCTCGCACACGGTGACAAGGCGTTCGCCGCGCATCAGGTTTTCGACGCCGCCGATGTCTTTGGCGCGGGGGACTTTAATCGTCAGCCATTCGGGGATTCGGCGCACGACTTTCCGCTCCAGCGTGATGGTGTCGGAGAGGCTGTCGGGAATGGTGTTGGCGGGGGTAAGGGTAATGGTTTCCACTCTTGTAGCATATCGCCGGGGGCGGGGGGCGTCAAGAAAGGGGTTCGCGTAAAAACGGGGGACGATTCACCGCACGTCCCCCCGCGGGGCATTCGCCGTCGAAGACGCCCACAGAATGCCTCGCGGAACAATTTTCAAAACATTTCTATTCCTTCAGCAAATCTTCAATATCGCTCGCTACACTGTAAACAAGCCGGACAAGTGCGCGGTAGTCGGCGGGCGGAACGGTTCCCGTGGGAGCGAACCCTGACACCGACCCCGACTACCGCGCCCCCGTTATGACAGCGAAACTTAACGAATCAGGAAAAATGCAGATGAACCCAACGAAACAAACGATGACCGCGATTTTTATCGCCCTGCTTGCCGTGGCGTCCGCGTCGCCGGTGCTTGCCCAACGTGGCGGCGGCGGTGGCTTTGGCGGTCCCGGTGGACCCGGCGGTATGAGAGGGCGACAGCCGATGCCGGTGTCCGCCGCGACATTGCCGCTCGAAGTGATGAACGAGTATCTTGCGCTGACGCCCACGCAGACCGCGCAAATCAAAACGATTACGCAAACCCTGCGCGAGACTAACCGCCCGCCGCGTCCCGAACCGGGACTAAATGGCGAACGTCCCGCGCCGCCGACCCGCGAGGAACGAGAGGCACAACGAAAAACGATGGAAGCCGCGATGCAAAAAGCCAGCACCGAAATTATTAGTCTGCTCACCGACACGCAGAAACCGCGTCTTGCGACGCTCGTTAAAGGCTTCGATGTGCTACAAGCCGTGCGAATCCCGCCGTTCGCCGTGCAGGACTTGAAACTGACCGATGACCAGTGGATCAAAATTGCCGCTCTCGGCACGGGCGCGAAGCGCGAGTCCGTGACCGCCCTTCTGACCGACGTGCAAATCGCCGCGCTGGAATCGGCGCGACCGCCCCGTGG
>JACMIU010000071.1 GCA_014380985.1 Armatimonadota bacterium
AGCAACCCGCTTCCCGCCTCCGGCACGACCTGCGGCGTCATCGAGAACGACGCGATTTTCGACGTGAACGACAAGGCAATCGGGAACGCCGTCGGATCCATCGGGTCAGTGAGTGGATTGATGCCGTTCACACTGAACGTGGTTGCCCCACCCGCCCCGAAGAACGCCGTGAAGTCTACGCCGTCGCCGCCATTCAAGCCGGTGTAGGTGTTGGTCAACGTTCCGTTGCTCGCCGTGACCGACATACCGCCGGAAAAGCCGAGCGGAAGCGAATCAATCGAAGCGAAGCCGTTGCTATCGGTCATGGCGAAGTCGTAGCCGGGGTTCGTCGGCGGGTCGAACCAGCGTCCCGTTCCCACGTTGCCGAACAAGAATGAGCCGTTCGACGTTCCGGTTGGTAGTACTGGGTTGTTTTGCGACGAACCGTTACCGCTGATAATCAGCGATTTCGCCACACTTAAGCCGGTGAAGAACGTACTTTGGAACACGCCCGCCGGGTTATAGCGTTCGACTGTGCCGGTGCCGGTGCCTTCCATCGTGACATACAAAAAGCCGTTGCCGTCGAACATCAAATCGGTGGGGTTGGAAACGTTGGTGTTAAACGAACTTAGGTATGTCGGGTTTGTACCGGTCAGCGAGTAAATCAGGATATTGTTTGCGCCGTAGTTGGCGACATACATCCGGTTGCCGAGAATCGCGGTCGAGTGCGGGCGGTTCAGGTTACTGTCGGTGTAGGTGTTCTGGACATTGCCAGTCATCGGATTGTGAAACGAGAGGGAGTTGTTTCCCTGATCCGACACAATCAGCGACACCGTGCCCGTTGCTCCTGCGGTTGCCCCACCGATTCCGGCGTGAATCGTCATCAGCACCGGGTTGTTGAGCGCGGTTGGCGCGGGGGTCGTTCCCGCCGTTAGTGCGACCGGAGGCGGGCCACTGCCGAACGACGAATACCCGTAGATATTATCGGGCGTGCCAGTTCCGTTTTCGTCGGAAGTCATCAGCAGTTGTTGGCGGAAGCCAACCACGCCGTGCGAATAGCTTGAGGCGGTGACGGGTGCCGTAGACGTGACGCTTTACTCCGTACCGCCGGGATTAAACGAGGCGACGCGGTGCAGGTCGGATTCCACGACATACAGGTTGTTGCCGGGATCGAGTGCCAGCCCCCACGGGTTATCCAAGCCGCCCCAAGCGACGGACGCAGTTCCGGTGGCATTAATCACGCGGACTTGATCCGCACCGAACTCGGAAACATACATACCGCCTTGCGCGAACGAGGGAACGGACACCGCGCCGATAGCGACGGTGACGGCAAGGCGCAACACAGACGCCTTGAGAAATGGGAAACGAGTACACATTAACTTCTTCTCCTTCAAGAGGAGGGCGGTGCTCCGCTTGTGGCAAACGAAGCCAAGAGAGCGACGCGGTGTAGGGATTGATGCAAAAAACAGTTCAACCTGCCTTGCTTCTGTACGACGATGGGAGGAAGAAAAAAGATACGCCGTTGTGAAACAATGCACAACGAGCAGGGGAACAGGGAACGCACAGCGACAAAAAACGGACGAAATGCTTTCGCACTTCGCCCGTTTATCCAAAGTGTAACAATTATTCCCTAATTGGAGAGGGCGTCTGCTGTGATTGTGATCGGGGCGCGAATGTGTGCGGCGAAGTATTCGTATAAAAAGCGTTCCGCCCCGCGCAGGTCGGAGCCGAATCGATTGTGAAGCCACGTGAGGGCGTCCGGTGCGAACGTGGCGTGAGGCGTGAACGGGCGGACGAAGAAAGCGAGGCGGTTCTCCAGCACGGCGGCGAAGTGCGCCGCGCCTAAGTTGCCTAAGTTGAGTGATACGAGCGACATTCCGGTACTCTCAAACCATGCTGATAAGTCCTCGTGCGACGCGATTATCAACCGGTGACGGCGTTCGCGCCCCTGCGTCAGCAAGCGTTTGCGCTCTTTGTGCGGGAGCCGTTGCGCTTCGTCAAGGCAGAACCATGCACCGGACGGCACGTCCGACCGGTAGCCTATCGCATCGTGCGGCAGATATTCGTACACGGCGACGCTGCCCGCGTTTCTTGCCTCTCGCACAATCGCCCGTAGAAGCGACGATTTGCCGCGCCCGGCGTCGCCGAGGATTTGAACGTGCGCTGCACTCTGCAAAACTCCCTGCGCCTCTATGGGGATAATCGCGTCCGATTCCCATTCGGCGTCGCTGAGGGCGCGGAACGGGTTCGCCGAAAAGCCCGCGTCCCACAAGGGCGAGACCGCGCCGACGCCGAACCGGCTCACGCGACCGGCTTCTTCAGTCGCTCCAACAGCAACACGCCGAGAATCGCCGCGTCGGTCGTCGTGTAGGACGCGACCCGCTCTAAAACCCGCGACAAGCCGCGTTCCTGTAGTTCAATCGCTTTCTCGGTGACTTCGGGATAAATGCGGCGCGTGGCTTCTTCGACCAGTTCCATCGCC
>JACMIU010000670.1 GCA_014380985.1 Armatimonadota bacterium
TATTGAGGAGTATTCGGTGCGAACCGCGCCGCTCCCATCCTACAGAAGCGACGACGAAGCGGTCATCAGCACGATGGCAAAAGACGCGCCCCTAACCTTCACAACCGGTGCGGAACTCACGGCATCCGGTTCCGTCGCGCTGTTCAAAGCCTACGCGGTCACGGCATCGGGGCGCGAACGCGCCTCCCCAACGCTGAAGATCACGCGCCCGTAGTCGCACCGCTAAAGATTTACCGCGAAGCCCGCCCGTGCCGACCGGTACATCGCGTCAATCAGGCGTAGCGGTCGCCGCCCCTCGAAGCCGTCAATCGCCGGTTTCGTGCCGGTGCGAATCGCTTGCGCGAAGCCCATGATTTGCGCCCGGTGCGAGTCGCCCCAAACCGCTTCCGCCCGTGCCGCCGCCGTGCCGCCCTGCGCGACCAACTGCGCGTGGGACGCCGCCACCTCACCGGTTTGCGCCCCGCCGCTTTTGGTGTGCAGCACTTTGAGCGCGTCGCCCTCGATAATCGCCGTGCCTTCCGTGCCGAATATCTCAATGCGCGTGGGAAAGCCGGGGTATGCCGCCGTCGTGGCGTACAACGTGCCAATCGCGCCGCTACCGAACCGGAGCGACGCGGTTAAAACGTCCTCGACCTCGATTCGTTCGTGCGCCGCGCCCACCGTGTAAAACGCCGAAACGGTTTGAACATCCCCGGCAAGGTACAGCAAAACGTCCACGGTGTGAACGCCCTGATTGATCGTCGCCCCGCCGCCGTCCATCGCCCATGTGCCGCGCCAATCGCCGGAATCGTAGTAAGATTGTGTGCGGAACCACGGCACGGCGGCGTTCGCCAGCACGATTTTGCCGAGCAAACCGGCGTCAATCGCGGCTTTTGCGCTGATGGTCGCCGGGTCGAAACGGTGTTGCGAAACGACCGAAAGCATTTTGCCGGTAGCCTCCGATACGGCGATAGCCCCGTCGCAAACGGCAACCGAAACATCCATCGGCTTTTCGGACAGCACGTGCTTTCCGGCGTTCATCGCGGCGATGGCGGCTTCCATGTGTAGCCCGCTCGGCGTACACAGGCACACGGCGTCAATGTCGGGGTCGGCGAAAAGATTGGCTTCGTTCGTGTAGACCTTTGCCACGCCGAACGTTTGCGCGAGTGTCGCGGCGCGGTCAATAACGGTGTCGCAGACGGCGACAAGGGCGACATTCGCACCCTGCGCTTCTAATGTACGTATCGCTTCGGCATGGGTGGGGGCAATCGTGCCGCAACCGACAATCGCAAAGCGAACGGGTGCGGAAAAGGGGATACTCATACACCGATTGTAGCACGAATCAACCGCCGAACGTTAGCACCGTGACCGAGTGCGGCGGAAGTCTCCACCGTAGCGAACCGGGCTTCGCCGCCTTCTTTTCGCGGGTCACGGTCGGTCGGTCGTTGTTGATACCGGACGCGATTTCAACGCGCTGATATTCTTTCGTGCCGGTCGGTGCGCCCGCGAAAGTGGCTACCACATTCTGCGCGACGTCGGAGCGGTTCACCAGTAGCAGGGAACGCCGCTTCGCCACGGAGTTGCCAACACCATACGCAACAACACTTGCGTTGCCCGACGTAGTTTGTACTCGATTACCGACA
>JACMIU010000072.1 GCA_014380985.1 Armatimonadota bacterium
CTGCGCTTCATGTCCGTATATGCGCCTCAACACGCTCGAAAAACTGTACCTGTGCCTCCACGACGGCTACCCGGAGATCACGATGGAAGAAGGCTTGCGACAAGCGGCATACAAATCGGTGGCGCGAATGCTGGAAATGAGCAAGAACCTGTCGCCGGTTCAGCAAAAAGGCGATTAGTTGCCGCGAAGCCGGGCGCGAAACCCGGCATCAAGATAGAGCGTCGGGCGGAGACGCGCCGCGTACAGCCGTTTCGCCCGTGCCGTTTCGGTGCGCCCGGCAAGATCGTCGGCTTGCGCTTGTTCGAGCATCATGGCGGGCGTGTTTCGCACGAGCGACGCCAGTCTATAGGCGAGCAGGGCGAAGCGACGCGGCGCGAGTACGTTTCGGCGCAAGTGTTTCATTAGCATCCGAAAATCGCTCCGGCGCATCGTGAGCGTGTCTGCAGATGCGTTCGCGCCGTGCAACCGGTACAAAAGGGCGACGCGCCGTTCAAACGCGAATCGGTGCGTTTCCGATAAGCGTAGCCATAGATCCCAATCGTCGTTGCCGCGCAGGGTCGTGTCGAACGGCGCGGGGGGAAGCGCGGCGCGGCGAATCAGTGCCTGCCCCGGCGAAACGAGCCAGCAACGGCGCGTCATTGCTTCGTAAACATTCCCGGTTGGGGCGTCGCGGGGCCAGTCGGGAAGCGCGTTGTAGGCGTCGCGTGGCTCAGTGGGGTTGCAGTCGGCGTCAACCGGGTCGGGGTAGCCATAGACGGCGGCGACACCGGGGTCGGCATCCAGCGCGGCGACCTGCCACGCGATTTTGTCGGGCGGCAACAGGTCGTCGTCATCTAATAGGTTGATAAACCGTCCCCGCGCCTCGGCGATTCCCCGGTTCCGCGCCGCGCCCTGTCCGGCGTTTTCCTGCGCGAAGTAGCGTATTTTGCCGCTTTGCGCGAGTGGCACGAGTAAATCACCGGTGTTGTCGGGTGAGCCGTCGTTGACTACGATAATCTCGTAATCAGTAAACGTTTGCGCCCACACCGATTCCAGCGTTTGCAAAACAAAGCGGGCGTGATTGTACGTCGGGATTACCACGCTAACGGCAGGTGTCGCCATCGGTCTATCGCCCGCGCCCCAGCACCGTGCGGGCGGCGAAGAAAGCCGTGCGGTACGCCAGCCAGACCGGCGAGAAGTGTGCCGACACCGGCGCGGGAACAACGGCTTTCAGCATCGCTTCGGTCTGTGCGGCAACCGCTTCCGGGCTACACAAATCGGCAAGTTTCGCTTGACCGGCAAGCCCCATCGCCTCCGCCTTAGCCGGATTTTGCAAAAGCGCGATAACGGCTTCGGCGAACGCTTCGGGGTCGTCGGTGATCGCCATTTCCACGCCGTTTTGCGCCGCGAACCCTTGCGCCCCGATAGCGGTTGTCACCACGGGGACACCGCAAGCGACCGCCTCCGACACCTTGCCTTTCATTCCCCCGCCCCAGCGAAGCGGCGCGACCGACACTGCGCACCGGTCAAGGTAAGGGTTTGTGTCCGGCACGTAGCCGGTGACACTCACACCGGGCAAATCACCGAGTGCGATAATCTCCGGCGGCGGGTGCGAGCCGACCACGGTGAAAACCGCGTCCGGCACGGCGGCGCGTATCTTCTGCCAAACGTTTTCGGCGAACCACAGCACGCCGTCCACGTTCGGATAATGCTTGAAGCCACCGACGAAAACGCATTCGCGGCTCGCGGTGCGCGTAGCACGCGGGCGCACCGGCACGATAATCGGAACCAGAAAGCTGGGCGGCATGGGCGGCAACGACCGCAGAAGCGCGTCGTCATCCGTGGAGACGGTGATAACCGCGTCCGACGCACGAAAGGCACGCAGTTCGCGCTCCTTTATCCGGGCGGCTTCGGTCGCGCTTTCCTGCCCGAACGCCGCGCCTCGTTCGGTGCGGGCGAAGCAGACATCCACCGAATCACAAATCACCGGGGTTCCCGGCTGACACTTGCGAAAGACCGGGGCGTAATCATCGGTTATCCAGTAGTATTCAAAAAAGCCGACATCGTAGCGGTGTGTTGCGAGTGCCGCGCCGATGTGCTTCCAGCCAAACGGTAGCAGCGTGATGTTGCTATTTTCCAAATCCCGGCGGTATCGCGGTAGGTCGGCGGCGGTTTTTTGTAGGCGTTCGCGCTCTGAGGCGTCGCCATTTTGCCACGCCGGAAGCCCTTGTAGATCCGCTTCGTTTCGCATCACGCAAAGGTGAACCTCGTGCCGTGACGCGAGGATTTCGAGCAGGGCAAACAATCGCCGATCTCCTGCCGATGTATCCGGGCGCGGCAGAAACTCCGTGAGAAAGAAAACGCGCACGCTTTCTACGCTCCTTCTTTAAGGAGCGCGGACAAAAGGCGCGGCAATCGGGTTCCTGTTTCTTCGCCCCACCGTCCGACCCGCACCCACGCCGACGCCAATTCGCGGGCGGCATAATCGGCTAGCAGTTTTTTCGGCGTGAGCGGATGTTTTTGCACGGCTTCGACAAACTCGGCATACAAACGGGCGCACCGGGCGGGGTCGTGTTCGCGCCGAACATATTCCCACGCGCTTTGTGCGAGCGATTCGCGGCGCGGAGCGTTCCGATACAGTTCGACAAGGGAAGCGCAAATCGCCCCCGCTTCGTCCCCTTCTATCTGCGGCACAGCCGGTATCTTCGCGCAAACCGTGTCCGGGTAATCGGTGAACGAACCGATTTCGGAAGCAAGACAGGCTTTGCCCCGCGACAAGATGCGCAGTAGCCCCGCCGACGTTTCACCGTTGCTCGGATAACGTAGCGACACACAAAGATCGGCGGCGTCAATCGCGTCGTACAAGGTTTCCATTGGCACGTAACCGGTCACGGTGACTTTCTGCGCCAAGCCGCGTCGCTCGATTTCGCCGGAAAAACTGCCGTTATAGATTTCGTCCGAACCGGCAAAGACGAGATGCGCGTCAGGGCATACGGCGAGAAATTGCCGAAAGGCTTCCAGAAGCGGGAGCGAGCGTTTGTTCTCATGCACAAAGCCGACAGCGACAACCACGAACGCTGATGATGAAAGATTCAGCGTGGCGCGTTTTGCTCGCGTCATTTCCGCGGACACCGGTTCGGAAGGAGCCTGCATCAGTTGCGGAATGCGCGTAATCAGTTCGCAATCACTGCCGAAGTCGCGCACCGCTTCCTTAAGCGTCGCGTGACTGTGAACCACGACGCCAAGTGAGCGGGTAAAAATACGCCGGTTGCTGTACAACCCTTGTTCGACCAACTTTTCCCAGCGGTTGAAATCGCCACTACGAATCGCTTCCCGTGCCACGCTTCTTTTGCTCACATCCGTGTAGGCGTGTTGCAGTTCGGCGTCGAGCGAAACAGCAAGGTCAGCTCGCTCCCCGTGAAGCGTCGCCAAAAGCCCGTTCATGCTGTAGTCGTGCAACACCGTAATGCCCGGAAAGCGCGTCAGTAGTGAGTAAGAATCGGTATGCCAACTGCTGTTGCCCATCTGGTGAATCACCATATCGCAAGGAAGCGCACGCGACGCGATTTCGCCCGCACTTGCGGCGTCGAACAACGCGGTTTCAAACGCTTCCTGCTCCATCGGCGCATCGGTATAAGGGCGGAACGGGGCGTCGGGGGCGACGGGCGGATGCCCCGGCGACAGCACCGGCAGGATTTCAAAGTGCGTGGATAATTCCGGCAACAGTTCGGCGGTGTAATCCGAGATTCCACTTCTCGCGGGCGGAAAAGGCGACACCATTGCCACGACCGGTTTATGCGCCGCGGAGCGGTTGCGTAGTCGCCGATAGGCGATGTTTGCCGGTGGCTTCGTTTGGGCATTCTGTTCCAAATCACGAAGCATCGGTGCAAGCAGGAGTTTCGCCGAACGCTCCCACGTGAACTGCCCGGCAATACCCGGCGCGGTTTCGCGCATCGCGGCTAACCGGGCGGGACTACGTAGCATTTCGGCGATTTTTTCCGCCATCGCCGGAACCGAATTGGACACGAACAGGGCGTCGGGGTCGCCAACCACTTCCGGGAGCGAGGAGTTGTTGGCAACGATTGTCGGAGCACCGCAAAGCATCGCTTCGGCGATAGGCAAACCGAAGCCTTCGTGAAGCGACGGATAAACAAACAAGTCACAAAGGCTGTACAACGCCCGCAGTTCGTCGTCGGGTACGTAGCCGGTCAGGACGAAGTTGCGCCGGGCGATTCCGCATTTGGCGGCGAGCGCGTTCAAACGCTCGGCGTACTCCTCGGAAAATCGGCACGTGCAGACCAGTTGCAGGTCGGCGGAAACGTCTTTCGGAAGCACGGCGAACGCTTCAATCAGTCCTTCCTGATTTTTACGCCAGTCCGCCCCCCCGTTGTAGAGAAGGAAACGATTGCCAATACCGTGGGTGGTTCGCAGTTTTTTGCGCCAATCATCGCGCTCTGCCGCCGGAAGCGGCGTGAAGAAAGAGGAAAACCCGGCGTAAATCGTGTGCGCGTTTTCGTTCGACACATGAAGCAAGCGCATCGTGTCTTGGCGGGTCGCTTCCGAGATGGCGAAAACCGCATCGGCGGAACGCAGGTTTCGTAGTCGGCGGTGATACATCTGGTGCATCTGAGGGTTCGTGAGGTTCCTATCCGCGTAGATTAAGGGGATAAGGTCGAGCGAAACCGCGTAAAGTCGCGCCGGAAAATCGCCGAGGTCGGGTATCGCGCAGTCGTTACCCTCCATCGGTGAAGGCAGGAAAACAGCATCCACGTTATCTTTGAGCAACTGGGTGCGGTAAATCGCTTCGAGCGGCACGGTATCGAGTTGTGTTACCGCGCCGTCTCCGCCAGCGGCTAATAGTTTTTGTCCCGGCAGGAGGTGCAGGGAGTATCCGCGCAGATCAAGTTCCGGCGCGGGAAAGGCGTCGGTTCCGTAGAAAACCCACTCGATAGGGAGCGATGAAACCGCCAAAATCGCGTCCAAAAGTCCGGCGACATAGCGACCGATGCCGCGGTGACGCGACGATGGGGTTTGTAGCGAGTGAAGGTCAACGGCGACGCGGTAAGGCGGACGGAAAAGCGGCATAGATTCGTGAATTACCTAAGATTTGCGGGCAAGAACCGCTAATTTTTTTTCTATTTCGGTGATGCGGTTGCGCGTTTCGGATAATTCGCGGCGCAACTCCCCTCGCTCGTACCAGAGTCGTAGCACCGCATTTCGCAATGAGTGGTTGAATGCCACCTGCCGCTTTAGCAGGGGCCATAAGACGAGGTCACGCACCATTCGTAGCACCGCGTGCTGGGGCTTGTCCAGTTTATAGTGGAAGTAGATGTCGGCATCGAACGGCGATAACCCTTGCGGCGCATTTGCCCAGTACAGGTTTTCCGCTCCACCGGATGCTTGAAAAACGAAGCCACCCGTCGCTTCAAAAACGGACGCGATTCGTTCGTCTAAAACATCGTCCGAATCTTCCACCACACCTTTCGCGCTATTGCCTGCTTGTCTCATAAACTAATAAACCACCCTGCGATAACGCAGTAATTGTATCATCTTTGGCGTGCGGTTTGCCGGGTTAAGTAAAAAATCGGAAATACATTCCATTACCTCGGACGAATTATGAGAGCATGACGCCACAGGAATAATGGAATGTATTTCCGATTTTTTACTTAGTTCTCAACCACCTGCCACTGCGACTCGATGTACGCCACCCCCGGCGAACGAATCGGTGTTGTCACCGAAAAAAGTGCCGCCTCCTCTATGGTGTCGTCCGGGGAGTCCCACCACTGCGCCGCGGTTGAGTCCCGAAAAAGATTGACGCGAACCCGGTAATCGCCATTCATCAACGCAAGGGGTCCCAACGTCACGCGCACCGTAGACTCACCTGCTGGCGCGGAGATGTTGAGTCCGTGGTCGTAGTTGCTGACCGTGAAAGCGTGTTGCTCGATACCGTCTACGCGGAGCAAATCCACCGCGACCACCGGGCTTTTCGGCGCGACACCATAGCGAAACGAAATCGTGACTGTCATTTTTTCCCCGGCACTATATTCGTTGCGGGGAGCGTTCAGCACGTCGCGCAAACCGACGGCGAGGATTCGTCCCCGCATAGGGTCGGCATCGGGGATTTGTCTTCCTTCCCGGTGGGCGATTGTCCGCTTTTCGCGCTCCTCGGCTTCGGTGCGAATCGCGTCCTCAACGCGGCGTTGCTCGGCGCGTTCGGCTTCACGGGCTTCCCAAGCGAGCGGATCATTCTTTTTGAACTCTTCCTCTTCGCGCTCGGCGACCAGTGCCATGTAACTTTCCACGGCTTCGGTAGTCGCGCCGTCGTGGAGCAACCTGCCCCGGTCAAGCCACAAGCACCGTTCGCATAAATCGGCGACCTGCCCCATGGCGTGCGAAACGAATACCACCGTGCCACCGTTCGCGCTAAACTCCCGCAGATGCTTCAAACATTTGTTCTGAAACTGCGTGTCGCCCACCGCTAAAACTTCGTCAATCAGCAGGATTTCGGGGTCAATGTGCGTGGCGATGGCGAAGCCAAGCCGCATGAACATCCCCGACGAATACCGCTTCACCGGCGTATCAATAAACTTTTCCAGCCCCGAAAACGCCACAATCGCGTCGAACTTGGACGACAGTTCGCGGCGGGATAATCCCATGATCGAGCCGTTCAGAAAGACGTTTTCGCGCCCCGACAGGTCGGGGTGAAAGCCCGCGCCGACCTCGATTAACGCTCCGATGCGCCCGGTGGTGCGGATAAAGCCGGTGTCGGATTTCAAAATCCCGCTCAGCATTTTAAGAAGCGTAGACTTGCCGGAGCCGTTATGTCCGACAATCCCGACACTTTCGCCTCGCCCGACGGTGAAGCCGATGTCGCGGAGCGCGTAGAACGGTTCGGCGGGCGGTGCTTCCCCGCGCCTTTTGAACAACGTGCCGAGCCGTTCGCGCAAATCGGAAGCGCGATGCCCCGATAACACAAACTGCTTGGAAACGTTTTCCGCCTCGATCACCGCCGACGCCATCAGAGTTTAGAAAACTCCCGGCAGAAGCGATTTTGCTAAGTTGAACAAGCCGAAGCCCGTCCAAATCGTGTTAATCGGGTCAACGCGCTTCACGTTCGGCACAATCACCACATCGTTCGGCAGGATCTCCGGGTTGTGCCGCTTCTCACCTTTGCTTAAAAACTTGCCGTAGTCCACGGTCAACACCTCGGTTTTTTCTTGATCGCCACCGCGCAGGATTTTAATCGCGCCGATTTTCGCCTGTCCCGGCGTGGTATTGACCGAATCGCTCATCACGTCCAGAAGCGTCGTTTTGCGGTCTTCCGGAAGGTAGCGTTTACGCGCCCCGCCGAGTTCGCCCCAAACATAGTAATAGCGTAGCGACAACGGAATATCAATGGTGTCGAAGTTCTTCAAATCGTGGTCGGTTTGTGGGTCGGTCAGGATTTGCACAAGGTCAATCTCTTCCGTGGTGGTCGGCGACGTCACATCACCGGCAACGGTGTGCCGGTATAATTTCGCCTTTCGCAGTTCGCCGGAAGCGTTGTTCTGCGACATACCGAGTTGCACTAACGCTTGCTTGAGAGTGAAGCGTTCGTCCACTTCCTGCTTCCCCCGCGGCCCCTCGCCCTTGACAAAAAACACCTTGTTTTGCGGCTGGTTGACAATCAGCGTGTCGCCTTCCATCAGCAAAATGTTCGCCGGGCTGACGTCGGACGCGAGCGCACTGGCTAAATCCACTGTGATCGGCGCAGGGCGTAGTGCATTGGATATGCTTACGGTAACGCGGTCGGGTTGCGGAACACCGCCCATAATTGCCGCGAGTTCGGTGACACGCCAACCGTTCTTGAGGTCAAAATCCCCGCCGCGCACGGCGTTGCCGCGCACGAAAACGCGGCGTGTACGTCCGGCGACCAGTGCCACCGTGACCTGTCCGGGCTTGAGTTTGAAATTGTCGGGCGTGTTTAATGCTTTGAAAACCGCCGCCGACAGTTCGGCGCACGTCATTCCCCGCGCCATGATCGGCTTGCCGAATCGCGGCAACAGTATCGTCGCGTCCGCCATCAGCGTAACATTGCGTGACACGTCGCCGTGACGATCCACGGTAATCGAAACGGTGTCGCCGGTATCGAGTCGGTACGAGGCAAGGTTGGACGTAAACGAGGCGTCGGCGCCGCCGGAGGCTACGGGTGTCGGCACATTCGCCGGAACGGTCATCGGCGTGGTGTTGACCGGTGCGGGCGCGTCGCCCCCGCCGAGCGGCGCGGAAACCTGCGCCCATGCCATTCCCGGTAGCACTGCGATTATCGCCGCCCAAAAAGCGTTAGTTTTCATCCTGTTTTTTCCCTTCCGTGATAAAGCCGGTTCTTAGCCGGGTGTCCGCCTCGTCTTCGCCGACAATCACGCCTAAAAGGCGCGGTTGGTAGCCGTTGCTTAAAATCCGCCGGGCGCGGGCGACCGACTCGTCGGGCGAAACCTGCGCGTCGGACGCGACCAGCACCACGCCGTCCGCCGCCCGTTCCATGGGTGCGACCAATCGCGCCGCCCACACCGAGGGCCCGGCGATTACCACCAGATCGGTGTCGGTCGGCTTGCCCAGTTCGTCATACAGTTTGCGAAGCGATTCCTCGACAAGCGGTGTGGTGTCGCTCTTCGCGCCCGCCGCCAAAAAGCGCAGGTTGCCGTTCGCGCCGGTGTGCAGAGCGTCGGAAGCGGAAACGCGCCCGGCTAAAATATCGGTCACACCGGGCGCGTCCTGCTTGCCGAACACTTTATGCAGACGCGGTTCGGTGCGGTCGCCGTCTACGAGAGTCACGCGCACACCGTCGCGCACCAGTGTCGCCGTTAAATACGCGGCGACCGACGCCACCGTTTCATCCGAGCGGGTTCCCGCCATGACGATTACCGGAACCCGCGATGCGGCTCCGTCCATCGGGTGCGACAACAGGTAGCCGATTTCGCGGAACGCATCCTCGGTCGCCGCGCTTTCCCCGGTCACAGGTAGTCCGACGCCCGTTTGCGATGCGATACCGCGCTCCTTGGTCAGCGGAACCCGCGCCAAAAGAGGGACACCGGACAAACGCGGCAAGCCATCGGCGAAAGCGGGCGCGGCGGGCAGTTGCGGCAAGCCGGGTAGCATTGCCTCGCCGGGGTGTTTCGCCGGGACGCTGAAATACTCCGCGACAATCGCCGAGACACAGCCGAGAAACAGTCCGAAGCCCACGCCCAAAATCATGTTCAAGAGCGGTTTCGGGCTTTTCGGCGCATCGGGAATCCGCGCCGGTTCGAGAACGGCAATCGAAACCGGCGACATGATGTCGTTATAAGGCATTTGCCGCAAACCCGCGACGGCTTTTCCGTAAGCGTCGGAGGCTGCCCGCGCCC
>JACMIU010000671.1 GCA_014380985.1 Armatimonadota bacterium
CGTCCATGCCGACGTAGCCCATTTTGTGCCGGATGCGCGTCAGGGCGCGGCGTTTCAGGAGTTCGCCGCGCCATTTTTCGCCGAGGTGCTGGGGCAAAACGTGCGGCGCGGTCGCCGGGGGCGCGGGGGTTTCCATAGGGTATTATACCGCCGAAAACGCACGACGCGAACCGGGGCGGACAATATCGTCCACCTTACTTTTCCGCCTTCTTGTCGCCTTCACCCTCGCGCAAGAACTCCAGCACGTGCCGGTTGAACGTTTTCGGGTGATCCCACATCAGCACGTGACCCGCACCCTCGATGATTTCGAGGCGCGATCCGGCAATCAGTTCATTCATCTTTTCGCCCGCCGCCGGGGGAACCAGATTGTCGCGGTCGCCGAACAGGAGAAGCGTTGGCGCGGTTATCTGCTTCAGCGATTCGGTCGTGTCGCTTCCCAGCACATCTAAGGTGGACAAAAACAGGTTGAGTGGGCCCGCCCGTAGCGCGTCCACGGCGAGCGTGGGCAAAAAGTCGAGCGGCGAATAATGCCCCGCAATCGGGAGGCGCATCGCCATTCGCACCAAGTTGGAGCGTACCAGTCCGCTTGCCGCCGCTAAAACGAGTTTGTCCACGCGCTTCGGGTATTTCGCCGCGAGGTACGACGAGATTTGCCCGCCCATCGAATGCCCGATAACGTGCGCCTTGCCGGTCGGGATTTCCGACGCGATAAACGCCGCAATCGCTTCGGCGGCATCCTGAAGCCCCATCGGACGGAACGCCCGGTTCGCACCGTAGCCGACCAGCTCTAAGACGTGGCAGGTGAAAAACGGCGACAGCGTGGGCAGGTTTTTTTGCCACCATTTGCCCGACCCCGACAAGCCGTGTATCAGCAGAAGCGCGTCGCCCGTGCCGGTGGTTTCGTAGACGATGCGGTGCTTGCCGGAACGAAATATGTGTTCTGTTGGTTTCGCGTTCGCGGTGTTGATTTCGGGGGGCGGCATAAAGCGTTTCTTTCTTTCGCGTAGTATATTCCCGTTTTGCCGAACTTTCACCGATGGCACGTTTCGTGGTGGGAACCCCTGCCCCACGCCCTTCGTTGAAGGCGATATGCCTACCTCCCCCGAACCGCGCCTACTTCTCGTTCTCGGCGATCAGTTGTCGCACCGCTACATCACCGAAACGCTCGAAGCCATGCCGGGAACCGACACCGTGCTGATGGTCGAGTCCGCCGATTTCGTGCGCCGTCAGCCGTACCACGCCAAGAAAATCGTGCTGGTGTGGTCGGCGATGCGCCATTTCGCCGCCGAACTGCGTAGCGCAGGGTTCACTGTGGAGTACATCCGGCAGGAGGAAAACCGGGCGTTTGCCGAAACGGTGGTTGAAACGGCACGGGCGCGGAACGCGAATACCGTTGCATTCGTTCGACCCCGCGAAGCCAAAACGCGCCGCGCCTTGCTTGCCCTGCTCACGGACGCCGAACTGATTGCCGCCGAATCGCCCGACCCGTTCTGGTACACCGCGCCGGACGCTTTCGCCGGATGGCTCCAGAAGCGCACCGTACCGAAAATGGAGGACTACTACCGCGACGTTCGCAAGAAGAACGGTATTCTGATGCGCGGTTCCCTGCCCGAAGGCGGCGAATGGAACTTCGACAAACTAAACCGCAAACCGTTCGGCAAGAAGCACACGCCGGTGATGCCGTTTCGCGCCGAACCCGACGCCGTGACGCGGGAAGCCATGGACACGGTTCGCGCCATGACCGAAACGTTCGGGCTATACGGGAGCGTGGACGATTTCGCGTCGCCGGTGTGTCGCGCCGACGCCGAAGCCGCACTGGTGTTCTTCACGCTCAACCTGCTGAAAGACTTTGGCGCGTATGAGGACGCGATGACGACCCGCGACGATTACGGTTTTCACTCGCTCCTGTCTATCGCTATGAACCTATCGCTGATTTCGCCGCAGGAGTGTATCGCCGCCGCGATAAATGCCTACGAATCCGGCGCGGTTCCGCTCAATTCGGTCGAAGGTTTCGTGCGGCAGATTATCGGCTGGCGCGAGTTTATGTACCACATGGGTGAAACGTTTCCCGGCGACTACCAGACGACAAACACGCTCTCGCACACGCACCCCTTGCCTACGTGGTACTGGACGGGCGACACGAAGATGCGCTGTATGCGCCATGTGATCCGACGCGTCTTAGAAAACGCCTATTCGCACCACATCGAGCGGTTGATGGTGGTGGGCAACTTCGCGCTTCTGTACGGGGCGAACCCGCACGAACTGAACCGCTGGTTCTGGAGCCTGTATCTGGACGCCTACGAATGGGTGGTGACGCCGAACGTGGTAGGAATGAGCCAGTTTGCCGACGGTGGATGGGTGGCGACAAAGCCATATGTGTCAAGCGGGGCATATATCAACCGCATGAGCGACTACTGCGGGGAATGCGCGTATGACCCGAAGGAATCGGTCGGCGAAACGGCTTGCCCCTTCACCACGCTCTACTGGGCGTTCCTGATAGAACATGAGACCGACCCGCTTTCGCGCCGCATGACGCAAAACCTATGGGGATTGGAAAAAAAAACGGCGACCGAACGCGAGGGAATCACCGCCCGCAAGACGATACTTCTCCAAATGGTAGAGGATTTGTAGCCGGAAATCCCCTGATAAGGCACTCTACAAAACTTATTGAAAACTTAATCTTGACTTAACCTTCTCTTAACAAACGTAGGATACTATTCCCATATAGACCAACCGGGAGGGGGATTTTGCGAGGAAACCGCGCCGCCTCCCACTAACCATCATTGGATTTCTATAAATCCCGGAGAAAAAAACCATGACAAAGACCACCCGAAGTGGCTTTACCCTAATCGAACTGCTCGTCGTTATCGCCATTATCGCTATCCTTGCCGCTATCCTTTTCCCGGTGTTCGCGCAAGCCCGCGAAAAAGCACGCCAAACCTCGTGCCTTTCCAACATGAAGCAAATCGGTTTAGGTCTTGTTCAATACGTGCAGGATTACGATGAACTGAACCCGACTGCTTACTTCCACAAAGCGTTTAACCCGGCAAGCGGGGGAACTGCTCTCGGTTATATTCACTGGTCGGCATTGCTTCAACCGTATATCAAAAGCAACCAAATCTGGGTTTGCCCCTCCGACCAATTGGGCGGTCATGCCCCGACCTGTTTCACCGGCAATAACCTCGGTGCTGGATTCCCAGAAGGTCAACTGCCGGACAAATGTACGGCAACGGGCATTCAAGACGATCAAGCCCCGCGCATTTCCTACACTGCAAACTCTACTATACTTCCGCGCTACCGCAACATCAACGATGCAAATGCTGGCGTTACATTGGTTCCTGAAGCGGAAATCGAGTCCCCCGCAGGAACGATTACCATAGTCGAATTATCCAATAGCCTTAACTGTGTGAACGGGCAAAGCATCTTGGGTAGTGGACGCAACTCTTCGCACCGTTCCGTAAACGGCTTCGCACGGGTGTCGGGTGGTGGTACCTACAATCAGTATCTTGGCGAACAAAACGATATTACGCAACCGATTCGCGCCGTGACTGTGGGTGAAATCAATCCGCAACTGCAAGCGTGTAACGCAACCCCGCAAACGATCTACTCTTTGATGACATACATGGGTACCGAGCGACACAGTGGCGGTTCCAACTACACCTATGCGGATGGTCACGCGAAGTGGAACAAACTCTCGCAAACGCTTGATCCCAGCAACTATCAATGGGGTGCGCGTATGCTCGGCAGCTCAGCGAAACAACGCGTCTGTGTGACAGCGGCTTGTGACCCTACCACAGGTCCTTTCGTTCAACAACGATA
>JACMIU010000672.1 GCA_014380985.1 Armatimonadota bacterium
ACCACCACGGCAAGCCCGCCGGAAAGCGGCGTCGCGCCGGTGTAGCGAAGCGTGAGCGTACCGTTGAACGTGTTTGTGGCGCGGTTCAGGACCAAACCGGAGCGGGTCACGGTGAACGAAAGAACGGTGGGCGGCGCGGGTGCGCCTACGGAAACCGCCGCGTTCGCCGTGCGCGTGACAGTGCTTTCGCCGCCCCCGCTGTTGACGAGAACGCCGGATGCGGAAATCACGAGCGGCGCGTTTGCCACCACCGGGCTACCAGGTTCCGCGCTCAGTCGCAGGGTAGACGTCCCGCCGACCGGAACCGTGGCGGGAACGAACAGGCCGCGTACCCCGGTAGGCAGTCCCGTGACCGATAACTCTACCATGCTCGCGCAGTTCGCCAGCGAGTTGACCGTGACTGGAAGGTTTGCCGTGCCACCGGGGGCGAGGCTCGGCGCGGTTCCCGGCGTCAGTGAAAAGTTTGGCGAGTCGCCGGACTGCGCCCGGTATTTGATACGGAACGCATGAGCGCGAACCGCGCCCGCGCTATCGGTGTACGACACGCGCACAATGGCGCGACCGCTTTTGATGCCGGCGGGCGTTAGGGTCAGGCGGCGGTTCGCGCCCCCGGTGCTGGATACCACGACGCTCGGCAACAGTTGCGCGTTGTCGGTGCTTGCCGTGACGGTAATCGCCTCCGGCGCGGTGTTGTCGTCGCCGACCGTGAAATCCTGCGTGTACACCGTGCCGGGGGCGCGGTCGGGGAAAAACTCGTAGAACGACGACAGCGGCAAGCCGTTCAGCGCGGGCGCGGTTCCCGATTCAAACACGCTGACCGTGTTGATGTCATACGGGCGGTTGGTCGGAACGCGCAAACGAATCGTGTTTAGCCCGGCGTTCAGTGCCACGGTCGCCGTGGGCGCGTCCGTGAACGTGCTTCCCGCCGCGACGTTCACGGTTTGTACCGCGCCGTTGTTGGCGATGATTTGTAGCGGGGCATCTTGAGCGTCGCCGACGTTCACCACCACCGAGTAGTTGCCAGTGGCGGGGGCGTTAATCAGATAATCGAACGTGGAACCCGTGCCGATAAAGCGGCGATAGAAACTGCTGGCGCGTCCGAAGTCATCGAGAAAGCCGTTATCGTTTTCGCGTCGGGCGTCCAACACCACCGGGGGGACCGCGCCGATGGCGATAGGCGGAAGCGGGGCGTCGCGCACGGCGTCGTAGCCCTGCGCCTTTGGCTGATTCAGGTCGGCTAAGTCGGTCGAAATAGACCATGTGCCGAACTGCGTGTCGTAGTCGCCTGCGCCGAGGACGAACCAGTTGAACAGGTCGTTGCCTTTGCCGTACCACGTATCGAGGTAGTTGATAACCACCTTTTTCATGCGCGGGTCGAGCGACGCCGTTTTCTTCGCCGCGATATTGTTGCCACCGAACGTATCGGGACCGCCCTCGTACCCGGCGACTTTCAGGCCGTAGAACGACGCGACGGTCTGTACTTCGTTGAGTGTGCCGCCGGTTCGCAGATGGTCAATATCCTCCTCAAACTGATCGAGTACCATGGAAGGCGTCAGGTTGGTGCGGGCGTCCGCGCCGTTGCCGTTGCCGGACGCGAAATACGGCGCGACCCCGATTCCCCACAGATAGGAGTCCGGCTTGCCGTACACATCGTTGAGATACGATAGTTGATTGCGGAACCGCGCCGGAACCAACTGGTACGCCAGCACCGGGCGAATCTTGGTGCCGAACGCCGACCGGTCGGTCACGGGCGTTCCCGCGGGGCGAAACTCGCGCACGAAAATATCGCCGATTTGCTTGATGCGCCGCGCTACGCGCCGGTCGCCCCATGTCACGTTTTCGGTATAGAAACCATTATTGAGCGTGACCGGGCGGTTGTCATAATTCAGGTCGGACGGGTTTGCCGTGCCGTTCGCTGCCACCACCTCGTTCACCGCCGCCTGCCGGTTGAATCCGGTTTGGCGGAACTGATCGTTCCACACTTCGTTCGAGAACTCCACATGGATACGCAGGTCGGGGCGCAAACCGGCATATGTTTTTACGACGTTCGTGCCGGGAATGGTCAAGGTGGAACCGTCCCGAATCACGCGGGCGGCATTCGTGACGTAGTCATCGGTCGCGTTTACCGGAAGGGTCATCCACATATCCGTACCAAGTTCGTTGCAAAGTGCGACGCAGTATTCAAACGCCGCGCCCGCGTCGAACGATTGCTGAATATCCTGCCCTAAGCCGTTCGGGTTGCCGCCTTCTACGCGGATGGTTTTCGTTAAATCTTTGTTCTGCCGCAGAGAGACCGGCAAGTTTCGTTCCGACCAATTGGTTTCAAAGTTGGCGTTGGTGACACGAATATCCATGAAACGTAGGTTCGCCGGTCGGCGCGTCCGCAAAAAGTTGAGGTAGTTTGGGTTAAACAGCGGCGGGTTCTGTGGGTCAACCCCCGGACGGTACAGGCTCAGATCGCGCAGGGTTCCGCCCGTATTCTGGTAGGTCAAAATCAGCACACCGTTGCCGGGAGCGACAACAAGATCGGCGGAATACCGCTTGGTCGTAGCGTTGTACTGCACGTTCGTCACGGTAGCGTTGGCGAGTTGCGTGCCGACTGTGGGTTGTTGGTCGCATTGGAACCTGAGTTTGTACGTTCCGGCAACGGGGAACGCCTCGAAAATATAGTGACCGAAACTGTTTTCGGAACAGTCATTGTTCGCGTCCACGGGGGAGCGGCTACTCAAATCCAGTCCCCCAAACGGGTTCAAGCGGAAAAACGCTCCTGCGTTATCTATGGCGTCAGCATAGGCATAGTCTTTGCCGTAGTTGGATTGCCCGTTCAAACCGCCTCCGAGGGGCGGGAACCCCGGCGCGTTTTGCACGGGCTTGGCGACTCGTGGCGCGGGCGACGCTTTGGGCGTTTGCGGCGCGGCGTCCGCACCGGATGGTGCGCCGGACAACGCGGTCAGTCCGGCGACCGCGAGAAGTAACAGGCGTTTAGAATGAAAACGGGAAAACATGATGGTTTATCTTTCGTTGGGATGGCGACCTCGCCGGTAATAAATTGCGAATGTAGTTTCGCTGAACAATATTATCGTGCTAATTGTGTTTCTGCAAGGTGCTTCCGTCGTGGAAACAGTCCTTCTTCTTTAGCGAGGCTTGCGGTATAATCGAAACCGGAGATTCCGCCGCATGACAAATACAAACCGCGATACGCCGCTACGCCACTGTAACACAAACCCTCCTTTGCCGGAAAGCAGTTCGCCGTTATGCTGATTCCGCCCGCGATTGTCGCCGCGCTGCCCCCCGCCCCCATCGCTTCCGTAACGCGGCAAACGCTTGCGTCCGGCGTTCATTTGCTGGTCGCGCCGCGCCCCGACGCCCGCCTTGTCGCTATAGAAGTGCGCGTTCGCGGGGCGGGTTCGGCGGGCGAATCTCCCACGGAAAACGGCTTGTCGCACGCTCTGGAACACATGATCTTCAAGGGAGGCGACGGCGACGCGCCGGGCGCGTTCGACGCGGCATTCGAGCGGATGGGCGGCGAAGTGGTCGCGCAAACCGACCGCGTTTCCACCGCCTACCGCGTGACCGTA
>JACMIU010000673.1 GCA_014380985.1 Armatimonadota bacterium
CCAAGATAGGAGAAGAAAAAGAAACGATTTCGGAAACCGAACGCCAACGCGGTAACGTTCTCGAATCCTCTTCTCCTATCTTGGCATCCTTAGCGTCGGCGAAAACTTCGTTTTGCCTGCCTTGGCGGTTCAACTACCCCGGCATACGGGAAGGAATCGCGGGCGCGTCCGGTTAAACTACCGGTGATTTGAAGATAGAAAGCATTCGCACCTACCGGCTATCGTGTCCGATACCGGAAATACTCGGCTTCGCGCAGGGGCGTTTCGGCTCGCGTCAGGCGTTACTCGTTCAGGTCGTGACCACCGACGGCTTAAGCGGATGGGGCGAGGCGGCGGGACCCGCCGCCGTGGTGCAAGCCGCGATTAACACCTTCTACGCGCCGAAACTGATTGGCAAGAATCCCTTGCAAACCGAGTTGCTCTGGAACGTGATGTGGAAGGCGTCGCGGGATTTCGCCCGGCGCGGCGTGATGATGGGCGCGATGTCCGCGATAGATATTGCACTGTGGGACTTGAAAGGCAAGGCGTTGGGTAGCACCGTTGCCGATTTATTAGGCGGCAAGGTGCGTGACCGGGTTCCCTGCTACGCCACCGGTTGCTACTTCCGCGATGTTCCCGAAGCCGACCTGATACCCGCCCTGCTTGACGAAGCCCGTTCCTATGTCGCGAACGGTTTTCGCGCTATCAAGGTGCAAATCGGGCGCAACCTGCCGTTTGACCGCGCCCTGATTCGCGCTCTGCGAAAGGCACTGCCGGGAACGCTTTTGATGGCGAACGCGCACCACGCTTACGACTTGCCGGAAGCGATTCGCGTTGGCAAAACGCTCGAAGAATACGATTTTGTCGCTTACGAAGACCCGCTGTCGTTAGATGTGCCGGAAGCGTGGCGCAAACTCGCCGACCATTTGTATGTGCCGATTGCCGGGGGCAAGCGCGAACAAACGCGCTGGGGCTTTCAGTCGCTCCTTGACACTGGTGGGGTGCAACTGCTGACGCCCGATTTCGCCTACTGCGGCGGACTGAGCGAAGTGGTCAAGATTCGCACGGCGGCATCCACGCACGGCGTCAATGTCGTGCCGCACGTTTCCGGCACGATGTTCAGTTTGTCCGCCGCGCTTCATTTTCTCGCGTCCGACTTCAAGCAACCGGGACGCGCCGAGGCAGGCGTCGGCTTGCTCGAATACGAGGCTCCCGACGCGAACCCGCTCCGCGACGCGATGTACAAACCGACGCTCCCCGTCGAAAGCGGCTACGCGACCCTGCCGACTGGAGCGGGACTTGGCATCGAACTTGACTTTGAACTGCTCCGCATCTTCACGATGGAAAAGCAGGAGGTGGATATTCCGGGGTAGCGGGTACAATCGCTCCATGCGCCCCGCCGCTTTTTTCGCTTTTACCACCTTTGTTATGACTACCGTTATCTCTCCCGCCGCTTCGCAAACGCCCGATTTGCGCGTTTTAGACCCGCAGTATCGCCGCGTCGTTCAGGGCGACGCCTTGCCCTCCGACGCTTCCCCGACCTGCGATGTACTGATTCTCGGTGGCGGAACCGGCGCGATTGCCGCCGCGAACGCCGTGGCGCGGCAGTCGCTTTCGGTGATTATCGTGGAGCCGACCGATACGCTGGGCGGTCAGTTCACCGCGCAGTTGGTCGCCGCCCCCGATGAGAACTCGTATATCGAGCAGCGCGGCGGCTGTGCGACCGACGCCTACCGCGACCTGCGCGAACGGGTGCGCGAACTGTCCGCCGCGCTTCCCGGCGCGAAATCTGGCGCGGCAAAAAACATCGGAGCCGGGTGGGTATCGCGGGTGTGCGCCCCGCCCGAACTGTGGGCGACCGCGATAGAAGAAATTATAGAAAAACGTTCGGGCAATCAAGGAATCAAGCGCGTGTATCGGCGTCACCAGATTCGCGCCGTGGCGAAACTGGCGAACGGTTTGGTCAATTATGTGGACATCATAAACCTCGACACCGGCAAACTCACGCGCATCGGGGCGCGGTATGTGATTGACGCGACCGAGGATGGACAACCGCTACACCTTGCCGGTTGCGAAACGAGCATCGGGCAGGAAGGACGCGGCGAGTTTAACGAGCAACACGCGCCCGAAACGCCGCGCCCCGACTGGGTGCAATCGTTCACCTACTGCTTTTTGCTCCGCTGGCAGGACAATCCGGCGAACCGCGTTTTGGTCGGACGCCCCGCCGAATACGAATATTTCCAGTCGCTCGGCGAGTACACGCTCGATTACGTGTATTCCGAACGCGGCACGGTCGGCTACAAAGTGCTGACCCGTGTGGAGGGCGCGGGCGGGTCCTTCTGGACATATCGCCGATTGCTCGCGGCGAACAGTTTCACTGGGAAAAAGTCGCCCGATGGCGACATCGCGCTGATGAACTGGCGCGGCAACGATTTTCACGAGGAATCGTATCTCGGCAAACCGCCCGAAGAACAGGCGCGGGTGCTGAACCGGGGGCAACAGTTCGCGCAGGGCTTTTGCTACTGGCTACAGAACGAATGCCCGCGTGACGACGGACAGGGCGTCGGCTATCCCGAAATGCAACTCGTGACCGGCGAAGGCGCACAACTTGTTGCCGGAGTCGGCGCGGACGGCTACGCGGCGCATCCCTACGTCCGCGAATCGCGGCGTTTGCAGGCTAAGGTCATGCTGACCGAAAACGATTTAACCGCGCCCGAATCCGACGCGGACGCAAAATGGGGAACTGAGTTCGCCGATTCGGTGGGCTGTGCGCTCTACGCAGTGGACATTCATCCGGCGAAGGGCGAACCGCCCCTAG
>JACMIU010000674.1 GCA_014380985.1 Armatimonadota bacterium
CTCGCGCACCATGATCGATCGGTCCTCGTCGGACCCCTATGGAAAGCTTTTCAGCTACCTCAATGAGATGGAGGACCTTGGCTACGATCTTGGCTGGTGCGGGCATCACCGCTTCTCGTTCCCGGCATCGCCACCTTCACCGGGCTTTTGAAGTTCGTTCCCGTCACCGATTATCAAGCGTTCGCGCAGGTTCTCGCTATGGCGATTTGCGCGGCGTTCGCGCTCTTAGACGCGGGCGCGGTGTGGCGGCGCGTGGTTGCGGGCGGCGTCGCCTTAGCCATCTTCGGCGTCTACTTTATCCGCGATGCCGAATGGGTTTCCGGCTGGATGGGCGCGTTGGTCGCGCTCGCCCTGATTACGTGGCGCGTCAACCGCAAAATCGTCTACGGTGCGGCGGCGTTAATCGCCGTGCTGGTAGTCGCCAACTTCCCATACTTCTGGGAAAAGGTCTACACGTCCAACTTCTACGGCGGGCGTGTCAAGCGCGGCAAGCGGGCGCAGGACGAACAGGGCAACCTGTCGAACGACCGTTCCCGAATGCTCTACGCCTCCACGATTTACGCGGCGAAGTTCCCACTCGGCATCGGCTTAGGCAACTACCGCGCCTATAACCTATGGTTCGGGCGACCGGAAAACTGGAACACGACCACGTTCACCTCGGCGCACGGAACCTACGCGCAGGTGATTTCCGAAACCGGCTGGGGCGGCTTCGCCCTGTTCGCGTGGCTCCTTTATGCGAACGCCTCGCTCCTGAACCGAACATACAAAGCGTTGCCGCCGGGCAAGTGGCGGACGTACACCCTCGGCGCGTGGGGTGGCTGTATCGGCGTCTATGTCTCGTCGTTCAACGGCGACTACTTTTTCCCGGCGTACCACAACGGCGGGCTTTCGACGTTCGGGTCGTGCGTTTATACACATCTCGTGGTCGGTATCGTTCTCGCGGTGGCGCGAGAGAAAGGCTTCGTCTTCGATGGATTTAACCGTGATTATCGTGAACTGGAACACGAAACAGTTGCTTCTGGACTGTCTGCAAACCGTGGAGGAGAACCGGCAAAGTAGCACCCGGCAAATCAATGTTTGTGTGGTGGACAACGGCTCGACCGACGGCTCGGTATCTGCGGTGCGCGAAGCATTCCCCGACGTTCAGGTACAGGAAACCGGCAAAAACTTAGGCTTTGCGGGCGGCAACAACGTCGCGCTTCGCGTCACGCAAAGCACCTACTGCCTTCTGCTCAACTCGGACACGCTTCTGCCGCCGGGGGTGCTACAAACACTCGTTCGCTTCATGGATGAGTCGCCGCAAACCGCTGTTTGCTCACCGCTTCTATTGAACGCCGACGGCTCACCGCAGTTCTGCTGGGCGCGGTTCCAGACCATCGCCACCGAACTTTCCGGCGAACTCGACCGCTCGCAGTCGCCGTACCCACTCGCGCTTTTCGCCGACCCGAATTACCGCTTCACCATGACATCGTTCGCGGCGGACTGGGTAGGCGGGGCGTGTTTCATGGTGCGCCGCGC
>JACMIU010000675.1 GCA_014380985.1 Armatimonadota bacterium
CAAATCGGTTTGCCTTCGTCCCCGGCGATTAAAGGTTCAGGAAGGGCGTTCGCCCCCGTTGCACCGACGCCGCCCGCGGTTCCCGCCGGGGTTGTGCCTGCCGCCGCGCCGGAACCCGCGCCGCCGCGAATCGCCGACCCGATGCCGAAATTAGTGAGACCGATAACGGCGGCTTGGGCGACATCGCGGTTGGAGAGACCGGACACGCCGAGGAAGTCGCCGGAGTCATCGGTTCCGGTGTCGGTGTAGATGACGGACGATTGTCCGAGGGCGGGAGCGTTAAAGAGCGCACCGAGCGGCAACTGTCCTAAAACCACCGCGGCGATAGCGAGAGAACCTGCCGCACGAACCCCGCGGCGAGACCAAAAGTTTTTTGTCATGTCCGATTTACTCCTTCAGTTCAAACGGTGGGGGAAAATATAGGGGATATTCCGCCACCAAAAAATGTAGACAGCCACATTATACCCATAAACACGGGGTTTGGGAAGCAAAATGTTTCGTTGTTTGAAAATAATTTATTTGATGGCAGGGATTTTGCTATGCTCCCCCGAAAACGTAAGGCATGAGCCGTGAAACTTCCCCGTGTGTTATGTCGGTGCAGGTCGGTCAACCACAAACGCGCACCCGTCCCGATGGCAAAACGTGGCGCAGTGCGATCGGCAAAACGCCGGTGGTAGGCGCGGTGTTTCTGGGGCGCGAGAATGTCGCTGGCGACAGGCAAAGCAATCTCAAGTACCACGGCGGAGCCGACAAAGCCGTCTGCGTTTATCCCGCCGAACATTACGCCACGTGGCGGGGCGAACTCAACCGACCTTATCAAGAGTCTGGATCGTTCGGCGAAAACCTGACCACTACCGGCTTGCTCGAAACCGAAGTTTGCCTCGGTGATGTTTACTCCTTTCCGTCCGGCGCGGCGATTCAGGTCTGCCAACCACGGGTTCCGTGCGCGAACGTCGCGCATTACTGGAACGCGCCCGCGCTTCCGGCACGAATGCGCGAAACGGGCTACACCGGCTTTTACTGCCGCGTCATTGAGGAGGGCGAGATACAAAGCGGCGACGCCCTCACTCTCACTGACCGACCGTTCCCCGAATGGACGATAGCGCGAACGAACCGCGCCTACTACGACAAGCGAACCGACTCCGTGACCGCCGAACGGCTCGCGCTTATCGCGCTCGGCGCACCGGTCTCGCCCGAAGCGATGGCACACGTGCAAAAACTCCTCGAAAAGGTTTGACTTTTTCAAACGCAAACGGGTTCGGCGTGTGCCGAACCCGTTTGCGTTCGTTTAAGCGTTCTCGAACGTGTTGCCCGCTTGATCCGTGCCACGGGCAAGCCAGATCTTGTGACCAGCGTTGCGCGGATTGTCTTGAAACACGCGGCTGGTCAGGGGAAAATAGCGCATCGTGTACCCGGCGCGGCGCATCGGCGACGTGTTGGCGTTCGCGCCGTGGATAATGCGCCCTTCGTGCAAGGAGCATTCGTTGGGCTGAAGCGAGAAGTAGACGGCTTTGCTTTCGTCAAACGTACCTGCTTTCACCTCCGAACTGAAGATATTGGCGGCGGCGTCCACCGCTTCATACTCCGAAAAGCCATTCACGTGGGAGCCGGGAATCA
This sequence comes from Armatimonadota bacterium, assembly GCA_014380985.1. Classification (GTDB taxonomy): domain Bacteria; phylum Armatimonadota; class Armatimonadia; order Armatimonadales; family Armatimonadaceae; genus JACMIU01. The sequence continues at coordinate 1,618 of JACMIU010000675.1, forward strand.
CGCCCATCGAGCCGTTTTCGGGGGTCGCCTTATCGAGTGCGAGCCAGACGGTGCAGATGCCCGCCATCGTGGAAACGCGCCCGTTCCAGTACGCCGAGTCTTCGTGCCACGGCGTTGCCTTGCCGGTGAACGGTGATTTCGAGATTAAGTGCGACGCCCAAAGCCCGATGTTGCCGCCGGTAAGTGGTTCTACCAAATCCAGTACCTCATCGGATAGCAGAAACTCCAGCAAGCGTTCGTCGCGTTTGTGAATCATATCCAGTTCGGCTTCGCTGAAGCGCGTCAAATCTTCCTCGAAAATCGCCTGAAGGCGGGCGAACTTCTCCGGCGCAAACACCGGCTTGTTATATGACAGGTAGCCGTCGCGGTCGTACCGGGCGGTTTCTTCCGGCGTGAGTAATGTTGTCATGGTCAAACTCCTTTGTCCGAAGTGTCGAACACGCCTACGATACCG
>JACMIU010000676.1 GCA_014380985.1 Armatimonadota bacterium
AACTTCTCGTACAGCTCGCGCCCGACCTTCGACACCACGACATCTTCGCTGGTGCGGGCGTGTTCCACCGGTTCGGCGCGGTCTTCGTACCATTGTTCCAACTCTTCGCTGGTCAGGTTCAAGCCGTAGAGTGTGTTGATGGTGGTCAAATTGATAGGAATCGGCACACGCACGGTCTCGCCTTTGTTGTTGGAAACCTCCGCCAGTACGCGGTGTTCGTAGGGACGCCATTCGGTGAACTGCGACAGGTAGGAAAAAATACGCTCCGAGTTGGTGTGAAAGATATGCGGCCCGTAAGGATGGATGAGAATACCCGCCTCGTCGTAGCGGTCGTAAGCGTTGCCGCCAATGTGCGAACGCTTGTCCACCATCAAAACGGTTTTGCCCAGTTGCGACGTTAAGCGTTCGGCAAGGACACTCCCGGCGAATCCGCACCCGACGATAAGATAATCAAAAGCCATAACAATACCTATACTTTTCGAGACGGGTTGACACGTCATCGAAAAACTATTCTTTCTAAAACGCCCTGCGGCGCGGCGATAGGACCGGTGGTTGGTGAGGTGTTTGCCAGATGGGGAAGAAAGGCGAACGAGAAGTATTTACCCGAATTGCCGGGTTTCAAACCCGATTTGGGAGGGGGAATCGAAACAAAAGCGGCAACGAACCGAAAGGTTCGTTTCCGCGTTTGTTTTCTATAAAAACGCCAAACAAGTCCCCGATTAACAGCGGTGTCGCCGTGTCGAAGCCGACTACGTCCAGCATTCCGCCATCCTCCGGGTCGGCGATGCTGAACGCATTCGCCACCATGCCGACCACAATCAGTCGTGCCGCGATTCCCGTTTTTTGTCGGTATTCGCGCAGTGCCTGCACCGGATGAATTGCGCCGTGCCACGTTTCGCTGTCCGTGTAGACAACAAAGGCGTCGGCTTCCACCCTGTTCTTCGTTGCCCACACCATCGGCAGGGCGCAGTCGGTTCCGCCGAACGGCAAGCCGCTCACGGCTTTCAGCACGTCGTCAAGACGTTGGCGCGGCGAAATCGCAAGGCGAGTCAGCGACGTTTGGAACGAGACCGTTTCGGTTTTGCCCTCGGTCGCCGCCGTGATCAATGCCATCGCCGCCGAGCCGATGCGCGGCGTGATGCCGGGCATCCCGGCAATATCCCCGTAACCCATCGAGCCGGAAACATCGAGTGCCAACACAAAGCGTTTGCCCGTGCTTTCGACGTTGCCGAACGAAGCGTAAAACGCCGCGTCGAGCGCGTCCACGATTTTTCCGACCGGCGACCACGTGTGTTTGCCGCGTTCGCCGTGTCCCTGCGCGTAGGTTTTCAACGCGGCAAGCACAGACAGCGGATGCACCCGCGCCGCCTTTAACCGACCCGCATCCGTCAGTTCCTTCGTGACGTGGGCTTGCCACGCCTTGGAATCCAGTACCCCGACCCGTGTCAGCGTGGCAAGGTTGCGAAGCAGTGCCGTGAGTGGCATCCGTTCGAGCAACGCTTCCCAAACGAGACTATCGTTTAGAAACAATGTCGGAACGGCTTCGCGGGGCAGATCATATGTGCGAATCAGTTCCGCCACGGTTTTTGCCGTGGTTCCCGGCAGTTTTGCTTTTTCCATCGCCCAAACAATTTGCAGATCGGTTTCGTCGTGCGGCACGTCGCCGATACGCTCCCAGCCCTGCGCGATCCAGTGGTACAGGATGCGCCGCGCTTCGTTGCCCGGTTTCGGGTGCGCGAGGCGGAGCAAATCACGGTGCGACCAGCCGTCGCGCTGTCCGTATTTCACGGCTTGGTAGGCGAGCGATTTGATAGGCTTGGCGTCGTACCAACGCGCCACCGCCCCGCGCAAACCGCGTCCCCAACCGCGCATACCGTCCACAAACTGCGCGAAATGGAACAGGTGCGTTCCCGTGCGGCAAACCGTCGGTAGGGCGTCAAGAGCCGCTTTGCGCGTGGTTTCGCTTCCGAGCGACGCCGCGAGTGCCAGCGCGAAAATCGCCGGATCGTTTTTCGGGGCGCGTCCCGCGTTCGACACAGCGACGATTTCGCGCACCGTGCGTTCGCCGTCGGCATCAATGCACCGACCGACCGCTTCGGCATTTTCCGCCGTTAGCGCGGTCTGCGTCGCGTAGTACGATCCTTTTTCCGAACCGAGGACAAGAAAGCGCGACAAGCGTGTCCAGTCGTCCACGGGAAAAGCGTAGCCACCGGCGGAGTTTGCCACTTGGCTCGTGCCGGGAATCGGCAAGTTTTGCGGCGTAACCTTGCGGTTTGCCACCGCGTTCAAATACGACATGATAGTTCTCCTTGCGACCCGCGCCGACGTGAAATCGGTCAAAGCGCGGATAAAGAAACGGGCAAAGAAACGCCGATGGGGG
>JACMIU010000073.1 GCA_014380985.1 Armatimonadota bacterium
CTTGCTGATCGTATGGTCGCGGGGAATCAGCACGAAGCCGGGGCGGATGACTTCGCCGCTTACCAGCACTTGCGATTTCGATTCGTCGGAAGCGTTGATAATTAACGTATCGTTCGGATCCAAAGGTAGGTTCGACGCGGAACCCTCGTTGCTGTAGATAGCGTTCAGGTCAATCGGAATCAGTTCGCCGGTTTCGTAGCGAATCAACGTGCCTTCAAACAGGTCGGTGCGGTCGGAGACCAGACCGCCCGCGTCCGAAATCGCGTCGCGCACGGTCCATCCGTCGCGCATCACACGTTTGCCGGTGGTCTTCACGCCGGTTCCGGTCACGGCGACTTGTCGCACCTGACGATCCCGAACGGCAACCGACACCTGCGGGCGCACAAACTCTTTTTTCAGAAAGGTGGTAATCTGCGCTTCGACTTGCTTGAGCGTTTTGCCGACCACTTTGATTTGTCCCATTTTCGGGTACGAAATTGTGCCGTCGGGAAGTACAGTTGCCGCGACATTATATTCGGGCGCGTTCAGACAGGTAATGGTAATCGAATCTTCGCGGCTAATGCGGTAGTCGCTTTGAGCAGTCCGCGTCGGTTTGGCGGCGGGCTTCACCGGGTCAGGGGTGGTGATGGTCGCCTTTACCGGTTCCGGTGCGGTTTGTGCCGGAGGAACCGGCGCGGTTTCGGGCGCGGCGACTTGCGCGTAAGCGGTTCCGCCAAGCGCGAGGATATATAGGGAAATGCCTACCGTGGTTTTGATGGGGTTCATGTGTTTCTTCACTCCTTCATTGCACCCCGCCTTCCAAAAGTGCGGGGCGCGTTCCGTGTTGTGACGACCGCTTCGTTTATGCTTCGTCGTTGTTTTCCGTTGGCTCGACAATCGCGGCATTCGCTCCGCTCTTGCCGTTGCCCTCGATGCGCTTGCGGTCGTCACGTGCCGGGGCGTACCCGCCCACCGATGAGCGTTTTTTGCCGCTCGTCACCGGAGCATAGCCGCTTTTCTTGCCGCCGACACCACTACCGGGCGCATACGGTGCGTAGCCCGAACCCATGTAGTATTTGCCGTAGTAGTAGTAGCCGCCGCCCGCGCCTTCCATCCGGTTTAGCACGGTTCCGAGGATATTGGCATTGCCACGGGCGAGCATTTCCTTGGCGCGTTTCACCGACGTTTTCTTGGTGTCGCCGTAGCCGACGACAAGCAGTGCGCCATCGGTTCGTGCCGCGAGAACCGTGGCATCGGCAACCGCGAGGGCGGGCGGCGTGTCGAGCAGTACCACGTCGGCGCGGGTTTCGACTTCGGCAAGGAATCGTCCCATCGCCGCCGACCCTAACAGTTCGGCGGGGTTCGGCGGGGGCGAACCTGCCGGGATGATGAACACGTTCTCGACCGATGTTTGCCGCATCACTTCGTCAATGCTGTGCGAGCCGATAAGAATATCGGTCAGTCCCGGCGAAGCGTCTACCTTGAACAGGTGATGTTGCGACGGGCGGCGCAGGTCGGCGTCCACGATAATCACTTTTTTGCCGTCCATTGCCATCGCCATCGCAAGGTTGGCGCAGGTAGTGGACTTGCCTTCGGCGGGAACCGAGGATGTCACCACCATCGAGCGCACCTGTTTGCCAACGGCGGCAAAGTTGATGTTGGTACGAAGCGTTCGGTACGATTCCATCAGCGGGCTAAATGTCGAAATATCGCGGATTAGGCGCAAGCCTTCTTCCTCGATGTTCGGGATATAGCCGAGGCTCGGCAGTTTCAACACCCGTTCGGCTTCGTCAGCAGAGTTGATACGGTCGTCGAACAGTTCTTGCAGAAGCGCAAGCCCCAAGCCGAGGAACAGCCCGATAACGGCGGCGAACAGAATGTTTTGTACGCGGTTCGGGCGCACCGGTTTGTCGCTTGCGGTGGCGCGGTCAATAATCGTCGCCATGTCCGATTGCGCGGACATGCTGGTTTGCAGGTCGCCGATGTTGGCACCATACGACGAGATTTTCGAGAGTGCCCCGGCACGGGTGTTAGCAAGTGTGTTGTTGATCTGCTCCAAGTTCGGAAGCGACGCGATGCGCTGTTTCTTTTTGGCAACGCTTTCCGCGCTTTCGGCGAGACGCTTGGCAAGTACTACGGCTTCCGTGTTGTAGTTGTTGATCGCTTCGCGCAGTTGCAAGTAAACGGGATTGTTCGCGGAGGTGCGCTGTTGATAACTCGCTTCCGCTTTGATCAACCGTTCCTTGAGTTGCACAATCTCAAGATTCAGCGCGGTAATCGTCTCCGTACCGGGCTGTAGCGAGTCCAGCAGAACGGTGCGCCGTGTTTCGAGATCGGCGATTCGTTGCTGAAGCGATTGCACCAACGCATCCGCTTCCGGGGCGGGCGTGTTCGTCAGGGTCGGGCTGGTCGCGGCGAGTTGCGCTCGTGTCGCGGCGATACGGCTGTTGAGCGCGGCTTGCTCGGTGTCAATGCGTGAAAGTTCGGCGTTCGCCGCGTCAAACGAATCGGCGGCGGACTTGCGGTTTAGTTCTAACTCGACAATGTCATTCTTTTTCTTGAACAGAGCGATTTTCTTGTCCGTTTGCTCAAGAAGCGTCTGCGCTTTTTTCTGCTCATCAATGGCATAGTCCAACGCCTTTTTGGTGCTACCGGAACGCAATTCCCTCATATGGTCGCGGTACGCTTCGAGCAGAGTATTCGTCGCTTCGGCGGCAAGGTTCTGGTCGGGGCTTTCGGCGTCTACTTGAATAATCGAAGTGCCTTCTAACGCTTGCACGGTGAACATAGGAAGTTCGCGCCCGTTGATTTTGTCGGAAACCCGCTTTAGCATATCGGGGGTCTGGAGAAGTTCGACCTGCGTGTTGACGTTGTAGTTCTGGCTGATGCGGAACAACTGATCGAGCGGGTTATTCTGCGTGTTCAGGTTGATACCCGCCGATTGGGGTTCAATCAGAAGGCGGGCGGTGGAACTGTAGATATTGGTTTGGAACGATGTCCAAATAATGCCCACGATTACCACAAACAAAAACGCTTGCAAGATAATGGCGCGGCGGCGGCGCAGAATATCGCCGTACTCGCGTAGGCTGATAGTCGGGGCGTCGTTGAGATCAAGTTGTTCGTTCATTGGCGGTGTCGTTCTTCGGCGCAGGGGATTCTTTGCCGAGGGTGTCGCCGGACACGAAACAGGGTTTGCGTGTCCGGCGAAAGGGTTCCTTCCAAAAGCGTTTTAGCGTGGCGGCGGGATGATTTTGAACCGGCGCGAACGTCCCGCAAGAATAGGGAGGAGTTGCCGGAATCGGGCGTTTCCTTAATTTCTTAGGGGGAACGTTTTTCTGCCACGCGCATTATACACCATACCGTTGCGGTTATGCACGTACCGCACGACAATTGTCGTCAGTGGAATATTTCACACCGGCACGGGGAACGTTTCGCTTGGTTCAGAGGTAGCACCGGGCAAATCGGGCGGCATAAACGGCGCGGCAATGCACCAAGCGGTTTCGGCGTCCTGCGCCGCGTCGGCTAATTGCGCCGCGCAAGCGGCGAGCGACGCGGAAAGTTTAGCCCGCCCGCGTCCGCTATCGGCTTCGGAATCGCGCTCGATTTTCGCGGACAGGTCGCGCAAAAAGTCACGTAGCGCGTCGTAGCGCAAATCGCCAATCTCCTCCGCGAGTTCGGAAAGCGAAGCGGGATAATGTTCGATGCGGATAGGGTGATTCATAGCGACTCGCAAGATTCTCCTTGCGAAAATTGTATCCATTCGATGCGCCGTATGCAAGCCATCGGGTATAACCGTTAGCATGAAACAAGCCATCGCGTCCCTGCTCTGTGCCGCCGCTCTCAACCCATTTGCCGCCTTCGCGCAAGAGGGTACACCGAAGCCGCCCGCCCCGGTTGCCACGCCCGCGCCGGAGATAGACGCTGGGGCGATGGCAATCCTCAAAAAATCGGCGGACACGATGCTTGCGCTGAAAACGTTCCGCGCCGACTGCTACGAAACCGCGGTTTTTGAGCGTGATCCCTCCGGCAAATCGCGCCCGAACCAATACCGGATGTCCACGGTTGTCGCCGCCAAGCCTAACCGAATGCGCTATGACACTTGGACAATGAACGCGCCGCGAAACGATGGCAATTTCGCGGTATGGAAGCGCACGAAAGCCTCGCCAGAAATCGTGTTCGCCAGCAACGGCACAATATTATGGCAACAGTTCGGTGATATTTACCGCGAAAGTGACAAGACGAGTGCGGAGTACCTGAACACGATAGGAGAACCGTGGGAAGGCTTTTACACCGCTAACAGTTCGCCCCATTCCAGTCTGCGTTACCGCCAAAGCCAGAACAATCTGCTTTCTCTGCGTCTCGAAAAACCGGAAACCGTGGCGAATATTCTGTGCGACGTGATTTCCTACCGCATCACATCCGAGTACGGCGGAACCACTATTGTAGCGCAAGCCCGCCTGTTTGTTGGGCGTGACGGTGTAGTGCGCCGCCGCACCGAAGCCATCCGGTTTGGCGATAAACCGGGTTACGTCCGCGATTCGTGGATTCGTAATATCGCTTTGAACGCACCGGTCAAATCGCCGCGAACTACATTCGCCTACACGCCGCCGAAGGGCGTGAAAAAAGAGAAACCTACTCCGGTAGCCGAGCGCGAGGAGCCGCCTCTGCTCGCCAATGGAACCGTTGCGCCCGATTTCTCTGCGACCGACATTGATGGTAAGCCGGTGAAACTGTCCGACCTGCGCGGCAACGTAGTGGTGGTTGACTTTTGGGCGAGTTGGTGTCCGCCGTGCGTGGCGAGTATGCCGCACAATCAGGCGGTGATGAAGAAGTTGCAAGCGGAAGGGCTACCAGTGGTTCTCCTCGCCGTGGACAACTCCGAACCGCGCCCGCCGTTTGAAAAGTGGGTGAAAGACCATTCGCAGATGGACGCTTTACGCTTTGTCCACGCCGATCCGAAAGCCGGTATCAGTAACGGTCTATATAAAGTGAGCGGTATCCCGACGCAGTATATAGTGGACGCGAACGGGCGCATTCGCTGGTCAACGGTTGGTTTTGGTGGCGAATCGGACGATCTCGAAAAAGCGATACGCGCCGCGCTTGCCGCGAAGCCGTAACATTAATCGTCCTCGCGTCCGATGTGTGCGCCCAATCCACGCAGTTTGCCGACGATGTTTTCGTAGCCGCGTTCGACGTGGAACGTGTCGTAAACACGGGTTTCGCCGTCCGCCGCGAGCGCGGCGACAATCAGTGCCGCTCCGGCGCGAAGGTCGGTCGCCCGCACCGCCGCTCCGGAAAAGCGCGGGATGCCGGTGACTACGGCTTGGCGTCCGCCGTCCGCGACGACCTGTGCGCCCAACTTCGCCAGTTCGGTCAAATAGTTAAAGCGCGACTCGTACACCGTGTCGGTGACAATTGAAACCCCATCGGCAAGTGCCAGCACGGAGGTGAACGGTTGCTGAAGATCGGTCGGAAAGCCGGGATGCGGCATCGCCGTGAGGCGCGTCGGCTTGATTCGAGTGCCGGGGTTGCCGAGAATCCGAACGCCCCCCGGCACATCCGTGGCTTCGACACCCATTTCGGCGAGTTTGAATAGCACGGCGCGAAGATCGGCGAACCGTGCGTTTTCCAAAACCACGTCGCCGCCGGTGATCGCCGCCGCCGCCGCGAACGTTCCCGCCTCAATCCGGTCGGGCATCACGGCGAACGTCGCGCCGTGGAGCGATTCAACGCCGCGAATGAAAATCGTGCCGGTTCCCTGCCCGGTTATATCCGCGCCCATCGTCGCAAGCAGATCGCCGAGGTTTTGCACATCGGGTTCCTGCGCGGCGTTTTGTATCACGGTTTCGCCGGGGGCAAGCGTCGCCGCCATCATGATATTCATCGTCGCGCCCACGGACGGCAAATCAAGATAGATATTCGCGCCTGATAGCCCGCTTTTGGGAGCGTAAGCACAAATCGCGCCGTGTTCGGCAGTCACGGTTGCGCCGAGCGCGGTCATGCCTTTAAGGTGTAAATCCACTGCCCGCGCACCGATATGGCATCCACCCGGTTGCGGAATAATCGCCTTGCCAAGCCGCGCCAAAACGGGACCGAGAACCCAAAACGACGCCCGCATTCGCTCCACAAGTTCTACCGGGGCTTTGTGTTCGTGCAAACCGGAAGCGTTGATCCGAATCGTGTGACCGTCGCCCTCGAACGCCACTTTCGCGCCGAGACGCGAAAGCAGTTCGGCGAGTGTTTCGATGTCGGAAATGCGCGGTATATTCGTCAAAACTGTGTCGCCGCTTGCCGCCAAAAGCGCACCGGCAATCAGCGCGACGGCGGCGTTTTTCGACCCGCCGATAGCCACCGTGCCGCAAAGCCGCTGTCCGCCGCGTACCACGATGCGCTTGTCGCCGCTATTTTCGCCCGTTCCACCGTTTTCCATGAACCGCCCCATCCTTGCCGCCGCTTGAAATATCGCCCTCAGTATATCCGCGTCACCGTTGTCTGTAAAGGGTACAATTTCGCTATTGGGAACATTTGAAGCGGGCGCAAAGGTAGAAAAGGTACGAAAACTATGGACGATTATTACCGCGTCCCCCTGTCCACCGCCGAGGCGACCGTTACCGTCGCCGTGCTTCGCGCCGTGTGTGCGCTTTTGCAGGAGCCGGGCGTATCGTCCGACATCGCGCCTGAAACCCTCGAATCCGCCGCCGCCCGCATCGAAGCGGAAATCCCGGATTTTTTAGCCGTTTCCGCAGAAAAACTGCGCCCGCTCCTCACCGAAGCCCTCGCGCAAGCCAACTTTGTTGCGGGCGACTCCGACACAGAAGGAACGTCGCCGTTACCGCTTCGAATCGGTAGAACACGTCGGCTACTGGGGCAGGCGGAGCGTAGCACCGGCATTGCCGAGATTGAGTATTTTGTCACCAGCCGGAACGAATGGACGACGCGGCGCGTCCAAATAAGCGACGTTTACGAAAACGAGGGCGGTTGGTATCTGGAAGGCGAGTGTATGCTTCGCCGCGATCACCGGATGTTCAAACTGGAACACATACGCGCTGTTCGCATCGTACAGGACGATGACGGCGAGGAAGAATTGGATCCGTTCGATGGGGAAGGGAACGCCGGACGCCGGCATAGCACACAAGAATGATGAATCTAAGTAGTTCGTTGGCGACCAAACCCGCGGAAGCACCGATTGTTCCGGCGTCGTCTGTTGCGTCGCCCGCCACCGCGCCGCTTCTCGAACCGGGTTTTTTGCGGAAACTGGAACGGCTGGCCCTCGGCGCGGAACGCGCCCCGACCGCACGCCTTCAAGGCGAACGTCGCACGACCCGGCGTGGCGCAAGTCTGGAGTTCGCCGACTACCGTGAGTACACGGCGGGCGACGATTTGCGCTACGTGGACTGGAAAGCGTATGCCCGTCTCGACCGGCTTTTCGTCAAACTGTTCGTCGCCGAGGAGGATTTGGGGATTCACTTGCTGTTGGACGCTTCGGAAAGCATGAACTTTGTAGGAAACGAGGGTTCCTCCGCTCCGGCTCCCGCGCTCAACAAGTTCGCGTTTGCCCGTAAAGCCGTCGCCGCGCTCGGCTACGTCGGCTTGATGCGCTACGACCGCGTGGGCGTGACCGGTTTCGCGCAAGGCGGTTCGCTCGATCGGGCGATGGGCGGACGGCGCACCCCGACCCTGCGCGGTCGCCGCGCCACCACCGAACTGTTCGGCTACCTGCAAAACCTGCGCCCCGGCGGACGCACCGATTTTTCCACCGCCCTACAGGACTACGCCCGCCGCGCTTCGACACCGGGCGTGTGCGTGGTGGCGTCCGACTTCATGGATCCGCACTGGGAAAAGGGCGTCAAGGCGTTGCTCGCCCGCCGCTTTCAGGTGGTGCTACTCCATGTATTGTCGCCGGAGGAGATGAACCCGACGCTTTCGGGCGACCTGCGCCTTGTGGATTCCGAAACCGGCGCGGTGCGCGACGTGAGCATTACGCCGGATTTAATAGTGCGTTACAAAGCCGCGCTTCAATCGTTCTGCGACCGGATGGAAGCCGTCGCCGCGAAATACGGCATGGAGTACATCCGCACTACGACCGACACGCCGGTCGAAGAGTTGCTGCTTTCTACGCTCCGGCGTAGCGGATTGCTTCGGTAGAAGCGGCGCGGGCGACAACTGATTGGCAAACACGATTCGCTCACTTGTTTTGCGAGTTTACCTCCTTGTCGTTGGATACTACTTCGGCATTTTTGATGTGTCAGTAGGCGAGTCGAAGGATTTATAGTCATCCCCCGGCTGATGCTTAAATACCGTGCCGCCTCCGCGACTGTGAGTAGTCCCGATGTGCCGCCCCTGTATGGGTCGCCCCTTGTGTGTCTTTCGTGTCGCATAACACGGTTCTTCGCCTTTACCTTCCTATCATCATGCGCCGATGTTCAACACCTACCCCCGCCTCCTCGCTCACCGACGCCCGTGCAGATACGCCGGTTATTCTCGTGTGTGGCGCAAGGCAGACTGTCAAGACAACGCTGGTGCGAGCCTATTGAGAATCTGCCGACAGCTTGTGCGCGGTATCGTGCTATATTCACGCGACGTTACCGTGGCATTTGGAGAAAAGTTATTCGCTGTGCCGCTCTCATTCCTTTGGCGGTAGGTGGAGCATAAATGCGGCGAAAAAGATTCTCGTTTCCTGACATCGCTTGTACAGGTCGCCTCGCGCCTCACCGCGAAGACAGCGATAGAACACAGGAACACCGCGCCACCAACGACCGTCATAGCACCACAGTACCACTTGTTACATTACGTGATGCCCGCGCCCGACTGTTTCGTGCGGGGGCGGTTTGATTACAAGGTTATCAAGCCACGCTTCAGTGCCATTATCACTGCCTCGGTACGGTCACGGGCGTTCATTTTGGTCAAAATGTTATTAACGTGCGTTTTCACGGTGCCTTCCGTAATGAAAAGTGCGGTTCCTATCTGGTGATTGGTTTTGCCAGTCGCTATCAAAGAAAGCACCTCACTTTCACGGGACGTTAATTCGTTGCCGTTGATGCGCTCCACGAGTTTGGCGGCGATTTCCGGCGGGATAGCGCGTTGCCCCGAATACACCGCCATGATCGCGTTATACAATTCATCGGCGGTGGCATCTTTTAGACAGTAACCACGCGCCCCGGCTTGCAATCCTTTGAAGATATACTCGTCGCCATCAAAAGAGGTCAATACCAGAATCCGCGCCCCGGTGTGAATAGCGCGAATGGCTACCATCGCTTTGAGTCCGTCCATTACCGGCATTCGTAAATCCATCAGCACAATATCCGGGCGATGAGTGCGATAGGCGCGAACGGCTTCTTGCCCATTGACCGCTTCTGCAACCACTACCATTTGCGGATTACGACTAATCAGCGAAATCAGCCCGGCACGCACTAAATAATGGTCGTCGGCTATCAGAACGCGAATTGCCTTCTTAGGTGACGTCGCGTCGGGAGCCGCCTCTGCGTCAGGAACGGTCATCAAGGATGACTCCGTCGTCTGAGGCGGTGGAGCGGGTGGTCGCGGGTTTCCGCGTGATGTTTTGAAAGCAGTGCGTTGCATAAACGTTTCTCGAAAATAGGAAGCGTCAGAAGGAATTCCCACTCCCCAAAGGAACCACAATTCGTACCCGCGTACCGCGCCCGACCTGCGTCACCAGCGACATATCGCCACCCATCGCTTCGACCCGTTCGCGCATTCCGATCAGTCCGAAACCGCTTCCGCCCTGCCGATTATCCGCATCCCCGGCGTTTTGACAAAAACCACATCCGTTGTCTACCACGCACAAAGTCAGGGTGCATTCGGCGAATGTTAGGGAAATACGTACCTGCGGCGCGTTCGCGTGTCGCACGACATTCGTGAGCATCTCTGTCAGAAGGTGGCACAGTTCCCGCGAAACGCATTGGCGCATTTCCGCCTCTTCACCAATCACCTCAAAGTAGGTTCCGGTGCGATGCGCGATGGGGTTTAGCAATCGCCGTGCCGCTTGCAAAGCTTGCCCGGTGAAGTTCTTGTCGGTGTGCGAGGCAGACAACGTTGCTCCATCGGCTTCGCCGCTTTCGTGCAAACTCCACATCGTGTTGCGTAGGCGCTCCATCAGTCGCCGCGTCAACCCGGATGCAAGGGTGACATGGTGTTTCGCTTCCGCTGTAGTATTGTCGCCGCCATCTGCGCTACCGGTGTTCTCTTTCTCCGACGCCGCGAGCGATAGGCTGGCATTTTGCAGTTGCAAAACCGCTCCCGTGGCGTCCTGTACGATGGTGTCGTGCAGATCGCGGGCGATACGCCGCTTTTCATCAAGGCGCACCTGTCGTTCCGACTCTTCGCCGGTGTGTAACAGGGGGATACCATACAGAAGCATATCCGCCGCGAACTGCATCGTCTCGATTTCCGCCGGAGAGTAGGTAGTTTCGTCCGCATGACTGAGTGTCACAAAGCCGGTTTTTCCTTCGCTTCCTCTGCTGTAAAAGACAAACACAAACCGTCCGCACGAGTCGCGGTAAGCCATCGGTACGGGAACGGCGTTCGGGCGGCGGTAGCGATGGATGTGAGAAAGCACGGGGCGCGGCACAAACAGGGGGTCGCCTCCCGGTAACTGGCGCAAATTATTAGCGCGGAGCGACAACTGCTCTGCTGTGAGCGTTGTTTTGTCGTACAGCCACACCGAAGCATGAACGCAAAGCGTTCCCGGACGGCTCGCCATCAGGCGACCGAGTATCGCGTCAGCGAAGGTCGCCAGTCCGCTCGGAGATGTGGGCGCGTGGGATGTCGGCGCGGCGGACGGACGACGGACGGTTCGCTTGTGCCGTGACGGCACAAGCGACGAGGGAGACGGAAAACTACGTTGGGGAGCGGTAGGCAGGAGAGACACCGCTGGGGAAAACACTTGTGATTCAGATCCTTGCATGAAAAAATTCCTCGTTCTTTGCGACGCTTAGCGTCCACAATATTTCTGCACTTCTTGCTGATTGATTAAAAACCTCACTTATTCACTACTCATTCGCGAGTAGCCTACGGGATGGATGCGGCTTCGCCGCCGGATGGAGACAGAGCCGAAATGGCTCAGTCTCTGTGTATGAATCCTATATTACGCATCCTATAAACCGATCTACAAATCTGTTTTTGTGAGAAAAAACGGTGGTGCTAAAAAGCCTTTTCTATGTTGTTTAGGGAAACGGGGGCGTGGGAAGGCTACTTTATGAAACGTAACGGTTTCTACTTGCCCAGCAACTTGGCTCTGTTTCCCCATAATACCCGGTTCCTGCTAAATCTTTATCTATCTAAAGATAGAAATGTGGTTCTTTCTTCGCGCCGATACCGTGTAACCTGCGCCGGTGTTACAATTTTTGCGTCAACCGACCTTTCAAACGAAAAGAGAACACGCGGATGCAACGAACCGAGAACACGATAAGTACATACGGCGCACCTCCCTATTTTTCCACCGCCCCGGCATCGGAACATTTGAGGGCATCGTCCGCAAAGGACGTTCGTTACCGGATTGCCAAACGCACACTGGATATTGTTGTTGCCGCCACGATGCTTGTGTTGCTTTTTCCCTTGTTCGTGCTGATCGCCCTGCTCGTATCGTTGCCGAAAGGCGAGCCCGCTTTCTATTGGCAACTGCGCGTCGGGCAAAACGGCAGACGGTTTCGTTTTTATAAGTTCCGCTCTATGGTGGTCGGCGCAGATGCCATTAAAGCAAGTCTGATGGCAAAAAACGAGGCGGATGGACCCATCTTCAAAATCAAGCATGATCCGCGTGTCACGCCTGTGGGGCGGATTCTACGGCGATACTCGCTCGACGAACTGCCGCAACTGATCCATGTTTTGCGCGGCGAGATGAGCCTTGTCGGACCCCGTCCACATTTGCCCCAAGAAATTGCCGATTGTTCGCATTATCCGGCGGAGCGACTCACGGTTCCGCCCGGTTTGTTATGTTTGCGCGAGGTCGGGACACGCTCGCTGATGAGTTTTGACCAATGGCTTGACAGCGATCTCGAATATATCCGAACCCGTAGCCTGCGAACCGATTTTTCCATTCTGTGCCGCGCTTTTCGGGCGGTTGCTCAAGCAGAAGGAGCCTACTAACCATGTCCACTTTGCAAGCACTTCAGCCCTCCCCCACCTCGCCGACCCACTTTTCGCCGTTTGCGTCGGCGGCGTTGGGAAAACCGCGACCCTGTATCAGGGTCGCCGGAGTGTCCTTCGATGATGTCACCATGCCCGAAGCGGTGGAACGAATCGCGCAGATGGCGCGAAACACCGACCACGCCCGGCACGTTTGCACCGGTAATCTCGACCACCTCACGATGCTGGAAAGCGATAGTGCTTTCCGCGCCGCGTATGATAGCGCAGACCTCGTGTTGGCGGACGGAATGCCGGTGGTGTGGCTGTCGCGTCTCGACAAAACGCAACCGCCTTTGCGTGAGCGCGTTGCCGGAAGCGATCTGTTTTTTGAACTGGGGGCGTTGTCGGCACGAACGGATTTGCGTCTGTTTTTCCTCGGCGGTGCGCCCGGCGCGGCGAGCCGTGCCGCCGCCGTTTTGCGAAAAAAATACCCGGACGTGTGTGTCGCCGACACCTATTGCCCCGACTTCGCCACGTTCGGTACGCCCGAAGAAGAAGCGCGAATCACCGAGCGTGTTCAATCCGCCCGCCCGCATATTTTGCTGGTCGGTCTCGGCGCACCGAAACAGGAGAAGTGGATTCTCGCTAACAAAGACCGACTTGGTGTGCCGCTCAGTGTCGGTGTCGGTGGGTCGTTTGAAATGGCGGCAGGCATGGTGAAACGCGCCCCGGTTTGGATGCAAAAAACGGGGCTGGAATGGTGTCACCGGATGATGCAGGAACCGGGGCGACTGACGAAACGCTACATGGGGCGGGACTTGCCTTTTTTACTGAAGTTGCTTTGGCGCACGGCGCGTCCGGTGCGCCAAAGTAGAGCGATGTATGAATCGGGAAGGGTGAATCTATGAATCTCGGCACTCCTTTATCGGTGGTCTGCGTTCAAATAGCCAATGGCTATTCGCCGGAGTTTCGTGTCTTTGACCGGATGTCACGGGTGAGTCACGACGCGCTAAAAGCGACGGTTATCTATAACCGCTGGAACGAGACGGATGGCGATGCACCGCGTTTTGCCGCCCGCGCCGCCCAAGAAACTCAGCCACCGATGCACGGCGTTGATTTCGGCTGGCGATCCGTCGCGGCGGGGCGATCCTTCGCGCAGAAAGCGTTGCCCTATGTGCGCCTCGCGGCGTCGCTTCCCACGGTGCTTCACCGAACGCGGCAGGCAAAACCCGACGTTATCTATTCGTCGCAACAGTTGTGGGACTGCCGCGTCGCTACCTTTTTGGCAAAACGGCTCCGCGTTCCGCAGGTGATTCATCTGCATTACCACGTTGGCAAATGGCTCCACCAACCGGTACTGAACCGCTTGCTCGCGTGTGATCATGTGGTTACGGTGAGCGATTTTATCCGCCGGGAGGCTTTGCGCCACGGCGTCGCCCCGGAGCGCGTGACCACGATTTTGAACACGGCGGATCCGCTCACGCTATCGCCGGAAGGTTCCCGCGAAGCCGTCCGCGCCGAACTCGGTGTCGCGCCGGACGCGCCTTTTTGGGGCAATATTTCGCGCCTTGACCCGGAGAAGGGGCAGGAAGATATTCTGCGCGCTTTTGCCCGCGTCGTGCGTGAGTTTCCCGAAGCGCGGCTTCTTATCGTCGGTTCGGAAACGCCGTGGAAGCCCGGCTACCGCGCTCATCTGGAAACGCTCGCGGCTGAACTAAAAATTGAGAGGCAAGTGATCTTCGCCGGTTTTCGCTCCGACGTGCCGCGCCTTCTTGCCGCGCTCGACGGCTTTATTCATCCGTCGTTCAAGGAACCGTTCGGTCTCGCCATAGCGGAGGCGGCGCAAGCGGGATTACCTATCGTGGCGTATGCCGATGGGGGAACGCCGGAACTGGTGCATCATGGGGTCACGGGGCTGCTCGCCGAACTTTCCGCCGGGCATACCGGGCTTGCGGAAGCATGGGCGGCACTCATCGGCGACCCGCAAACGGCGCGGCGCATGGGGCGGGCGGCAAAAACGTGTATCACATCGGGCGCGTTTGTGCCGCAGTTCGCATCGCACTCTTTCCTGCAGACGCTCTGCCGCGTCGTCCGCGTGTCGCCCGCTCCGCTTGCCGCATCCGTGGCAACGCAAAAGGTGACATTATGACGCCGCTTGTCTCGACCGTGATACCGACGCGCAACCGCGCCGCCATGCTCGCGTTCGCGGTTCGCTCCGCGCTGGCACAAACGGACGCGAACGGCGACCCGGTTTCGCAGGAAATCATTATCGCCGACGATTGCTCCACCGACAACACGCTTGCGGTCGCTCTCGCCTTGAAGCAAGAACAGCCGGAACGGGTGCGATACCGGCGCGTTCAAACCGGAACTCCCGGTGGCACACGTAACGCGGGAGCGAAGTTCGCCACCGGGAAGTATCTCGCCTTTCTCGACGACGACGACGCTTGGCTACCGGGTCGGCTCACAAAGGCATTAACCGCTTTCGCCGCGTCGCCGCAAGCGGGCTTTGTTTATGCCCAAGCCACGCCGACGGATGCCTTCCTGCATCCGGCGAGCGACTCGCGTAACGATTTCCCCCTGCTTCCCCTGCCTGAAGGACACCCGGTAGGGGCGTTTCTCGCGTCGCCCCCGCACCTGAATGCGACCCTGTTCCGACGCGACGCTTTCGAGCTAGTCGGTGGATTCAATGCCACGTTGTCCGGGTTCGAGGATGCCGATTTGATGATACGTATGGTGCGCCGGTATCCGTGCGTCGCCGTGCAGGAACCGCTCGCCCTGATGCGTACCCACGCCGACAGTTTGAACAGTGGCGTCAAGGTGTGGCAACGCTTTCAGGACGAACTACGCGCCCGTCGGTTTCATCTGTCCGTGCGCGACGATTACCGCCCTAACTTTGCCGAGCGTTTGCGCCTTTCCCTGCGGTGTCGCGGCTGGTATGTGAGCCGGTTTTTGGGCGCGGTGGAGCGGGCGACGCGGCGTGAGGAAGTGCGCGAGGGAGTGCGCTACGCCCTTCGTACCTCGCCGCTACACGCTTTGAAAAGTCCGCTCTTGTGGCGGGCATTGATGATGAAAGGCGGAAACTCATGACGCATCATTTTGCTTTCGTGATGGATCAGCCGTCGCGTTCCTACACCGAATCGCTCACGATTGAGCGCGTTGTGATGAGCGATAGCTCGATTGCGCCTACCTTTGTTCCCGTGCGCTACGACCTTGGCGGCAAACCGCTCCTTGCCGCACTAAGTCTTTTTCCCAACACCGTGCGCGACACACTTGCCGGTATCGAGGAGATTCATCGCGGTCTTGCCGGGAAACGACCCGACGCGGTGCTATGGGCGACCGGCGCGGCAAAATCGGTGATGGGTCTGGTTTCCTCCGCGCCCGCTTTTCTCGTGGTGGAAATGACTCCGCTACAAAAAGAACGAATGGAATCGCAAAAAGAACAGTCCGCCGTTCGGAGAACGTTTCTGCGCGACGCGAATCACGCCACCACCGCGCAGTTGTATGACCGGGCGGCGCATCTGTTTGTGGGAAGCGAGTGGGTGGCAAGAAGCCTACGCCACGATTACGCCGTGCCGTCCGAAAAAATAACCGTTGTCAGACCCGGTGTAGACACGGGGCATTTTTGTCCCGCCACGATCTGTAAATCCAGAAGCGGAGTGGTACGGCTTTTAGTCGTCGGCAACGACTTTTACGGCAACGGGGGCGAACTGCTCTTGAAATGGGCGCAACAAACGCGAACGCCCGTTCCGTGGGAGTTGCATTTGGTGACGAGCGACGCGATGAAGGTTTTACCGCCCGGTGTGTTCACGCATCCCGCTGTGCAAAGCAATAGTCCGGAACAGTTGCGCCTTTATCAGACCTGCGATTTGTTGGTGCAACCGGCGTGTGCCGACAACAATTCGCTGGCGGTGGTCGAGGCGATGGCAACGGGGCTACCCGTACTCGCCGCCAACACCTGCGGCGTTTGTGAAATTGTCTCCGAAGGCGAAACCGGAATGCTGTTTGCTCCGAAGGATTTTGACACACTGGCGGCGCGTCTGAACACTTTGATAGAATCGCCCGACCTGCGCCGGGAGATGGGAAACGCCGCCCGCGAACGCGCCGTGCGCCTTTTCGATGCCCGCCGCAATATCGGGCGTATTTTAACCACCATGCACGAGGTAGCGGCGTGAAAGTCCGCTACCTGCAACTAACAAGGAAACGAAAACTATGAACAGAATCGCCGTTGGCGCACTCACCGTTGCGCTCTTAGCCTCGCTCGCCGCGAACGCTCTGCTATACACGCGCTACTCCGCGAGCCGTCCGCTTCTCACGATGGGCGACACCGTGGTAACGCGCAAGGATTACCGCGACGCCCTTGATACGCAGCACGGCAAGACAGTGCTACGCAAACTCGTGCTTTCCCGGTTGGTCGAGCGCGAAGCCCGCAAAGCGGGTGTGCTACCCACGACCGTGCAGGTAGACGAACGCTTGAAAAAGTTAGAAAGCACCGCGCCTGCCGTAGTACGGGCGGCACAAGCGGATGCGGCGCGTCTGTACACTTTGCGTACCGACGTGTTCAACGACCTTGCGCTGGACGCATTGCGGATGCGCGAAGTAAGCGTGAGCGACGCGCAGGTTGCTGACTACTATGCGAAAAACCGCGCCCAGTTTGTGCGCCCGATGCAGGTGGATACCACGGCGGTGATGACGGCGACCGAGAGCGATGCCGCGACCGCCGCGACGCTTCTGAAGCAGGATATGAAGCCACATATCATCGCCCGACAGCCACGCATGAACGTGGTCGGTATACGCGGTTTTCAACCGGACTTTAGCAAACTCGCCCCTGCCGACGCGACGCGACTGGAAGGCGCGATGCGAAACACCAAGCCGGGTCAGGTAACCACCGTGCTACTACAAGGCAACTTTCTGGTGTTCCGGGTGCGCCGACAACAGGGTACGCAAGTGCTAACGCTTGCGGCGGCGCGAGACGAAGTGAAACGGCAGGCGACGCTCGCGCAAGCCCCCTCACAACAAGAGTATCTCGTCCGTCTGTATCAGGAATCTCACCCGGTATTCGAGGCAAACCAGTATGCCGAGTACTTCCGCGAGTTCGAGGAAGCGCGTGTCGCTCCGGCGAAGCCAGTGGCAACAAGGCAGACCGCGTCGCGCTAAAACCGCTGCTGCTCCGTGCGCTCTATCGAAAGGTAGAGAGGAACCTCTTTATAAAAGCCCTGATGAAAAAGGCTACCTTGCTATAAGATTAGAGAGAACGAGCGTTATATCGTTCTCGCGGAGCAAACGTGCAATCACCATCTGCGCGGGAGGAGAAGCGACATACCGCCTTCCTCCCGCCACCACTTTTCCGCGAATAGGCGCGGACTTGACCGGTGCTATAAAGTCAGCACCAATGTATTGTAAAGGATAAACATTATGTCCAATAAAATCAACCTCGGTCTCGTCTCCGCGCTCGGCATCGCCCTGCTCGGCTTCGGAACCACCGCCGCCCATGCCGACATCGTACCCGGTGTTGGATCGCCCACCGTGGCAGCAAGCGGAACCGGCACCTTTCTGTTCACCTACGAAATCTTCGTAACCAACACGCAACAAGTCAACACGGGCGACTTTTTCGTGATCTATGATTTCGCAGGTTTCGTAGCGGTGGACTCGGCTCCGGGAGCATACTCGTTTACCAACCAGTTGCTTGGTCCGAACCCCGTGCTTAGCTCGCAAGGTGGTGTTATTGCAACGGATAGCGCGACGCTTCAAAACGTCACGTTCACCTACACCGGTGGAGCCACGATCTTCGGGGGACCGACTTCGCTCGGATTCTTCACGATTGAGTCCATCTTCGGCACCGCCTCGACCACGACGGCGTTTGTCGGAGCCGGAACCGACCAAGAAACGGGTTTGCAAAACGCGAACATCACCAACGTGTTGACGCCGACCGCAAGCGCGATTCCCGAACCGGGTGAGTGGGCGTTCGCCGGATTCGCCGGTATGAGCGTTCTCGGACTTGTCGTTCGCGCTCGCAAAAACAAAATGTCCGGTGTTAAAACCACCGGCGTTGCAACCGCATAAGGAGCCATTGCCATTACCGCCAAAGAAAATATAACGCTTGACACCCGCGACCTCAGGGAAGATGCCGAAACGGCAAACACGTTCCCCCCGCCCTTCCAAGGCACATTAGCGGCGAAACAGGCAGACCTATCGAACGGAGTTGCCGCAAGCGCGATAACCCCGCTCACTTTGGCGGTGATGGCGGGCGCGGTGACATTGTTCGTCGCGCTCACTTTGCCCCTTCTCTCGTGGTGGTACTGGGAATACACCAAGCCCGACACCTACTACGGCTACGCTTTGTTTGTGCCGGTTCTCGCCGGGGTCATGCTCTGGCACAAGCGCGGCGACCTTCGCAAAACGCCGATTCGCGTTTTCAACCCCGCCTTGCTTCTTTTGATCGCGTCGCTCACCCTGTTCGTTGTAGCGAGCAAGACCGATATGCAGGCGGTAATGTCCACCACCTTTTTGCTGTCGCTGATCTTCAGCATCTGGTTTGTAGCCGGCACGGCGTTTGTTCGTGCGGCGGGCTTTCCGCTCCTTTTTCTGTTTCTGATGGCTCCCCTGCCGGGCCCCCTTCTGAACGACGCGACGCTGGGATTGCAACGCCTTTCTACGTCGGGCGCGGCTGTGATGCTCAAACTTATCGGGTTCGCGCCGCAGGTGCAGGGCAATGTCCTGAATCTGGGCAACTTCGTGATGGAAGTGGACGTGCCTTGTTCCGGGTTCAAACTACTGCTTTGCTTGCTGACTTTCGGCGCGGCGTTCGCCTATCTGTCGGACACGACGCGGGTGCGCCAATTCGCCTTGTTTGCCGCCGTGTTGCCGCTTAGCCTCGCGCTCAATGCGATTCGTATCACGCTCTTTGGTGTGGTTGGCGAGTGTTTGGGTGCGTCCGCCGCACACGCTTTCCACGATTGGAGCGGTTTTATCATGCTCGGACTGTGTATGGCTGCCCTGTTCGGCTTAGCGAAAGGACTCGGATGCAAAAACTTCGCCGGTCTGCCCTTGTTTTAGTCGGTGTTTTCGCTGCGACGCTCGCCGCGTCCGCCGCGTGGAATCCGCCGCCGCCCGCGCCCTTTGTGCCGATTGGCGAATCGGCGGTGCCGCGGGAACTCGTCGGTTATGCCGCTCCTGTCGATGGACAAAGCCCCGTGAGCGAGCAGGTTCGCACCGTGCTATCGTCCGCGAGTATCATCGCCCGTACCTACCTGCCCGCCGAACCTACCTCCGGCTCTTCCCCGGTCGAGTTTATTTTGATTGGCGGAACCGACCGCAGTGCCTTGCACGATCCGCGCTCCTGTTTAATCGGTTCGGGCTGGACGATTGAGAGCGACGCGGCAACCACGCTCCCCGGCGCGGTTCCGGCGCGGCGGTGTCGCATCGTCAACAATACCCTGCCCGAACGACCCGGCTACGAAATGGTTTATCTATATGTCGTGGACGGCGCGGTGATTGAGAGCGTCACGCAGATTCGCGCCCGTATGCTGGTCAGTGCTGTGTTGGGCAGAAAAAATACCCCGGTTTACTTTCTGCGCTTTATGCGCCCTATCACCGATGAGGAAACCGGCACGGACGGGGAACTTATGCGGTTCGCCGGGGCGATGTGGTACGAACTTGCCCTGACAAATCCAGCAGAAAAAATCGTCCGCGTACCGTAAAGACACGCGGACGATTGATTTTGCGAAACCCTCTATGGAATCACCGGGAACGAGTTTAGCACCTCGAATCCCATGTTGTCCCAGTGCCGCTCGTCCGCGAACGGGCGATGATTGACCCAGTACGAATCGCCGGTTGGGTAGGCGATTGCTTCGCTTCGCTCCAAGCCGGTGTGATACACCTGATGCAGGAAATAGACTTTGGCGCGGGTGAATGGCAGAGTAACGCCGCCGGGGAATATCTTGTCCTTGACCAGTTTGCCTTCCTCCATGATCAGGAAGCGGTTGCGCGATAGGTATAAATCAAAGCGATGCCGCTTGTCAAGGTCTGCCGGAGAGCCGTTGAACGCCGGTAGGTCGCTCCAAACGATGTGGCGGCGTGACGGCGGTCCGAAACTGTCGGGCCCCACGCCGTTCGCTTGCTCAAAAAGCGGAACCGTGATCAGTTTGCCCGCCGCGTCCTTGCCACGCACGATTTTACCGGTGTGTACATCTTTGAGTATCTGCCACAGAAACACCTGCCCGGACACGGTGGGAAGCAAGTTCTTCCCCTCAAAACCGTTGCCCGGATGCAGCAGGGTATCGTCTTCCCCGGCAATCAGAACATCGCACCAGCGGCGACCGCTAAAGTGTGCGTCCACCTCGAACGTAACATGAAGGACCTTATTTCCCGAAAAGTTCGCCACTGCGTTCGGCTCCATCACGAGCGAGGCATACGCCGTGTGTAGGGGACTACTCACGCCGGGGGTTCCACCGTCGTAAAGCGTGTCCATAAAGTGATTGCTCATCACGAAGGCACGGCTGTTTTTCTGGTCGCCGCGCACGTTATACAGCGTCCACTTATCGTTTTTGACCGCCTGCACTTCGCCGGGATTGGCGGCAAGCATCGCAGGGGGAACCGACGCGGATACGAAAGCCTTGCTGTTTCGGAAGGTGTCGAAGAACGCTTGCGCTCCGTGCAGTGTACGGGCGACCGGCGTCACCGTGGTAGGAGCCGACGACGCCAGCACGACCGGAATGTTCGACGGATCGCCCAAACCGTTGATCGCCATGCTGATATGTCCCTCGTGACCGACCGCACCGGGTCCCATCATGCCGTCCATCTTCTGAAACGGCCCCCACTTGTCCACCGCCTCCACTACTAACACGGCGGGAGTGCCGGGGGTCAGACCGTTCATTTCCGCGCTTAAGCCGCCGCCGCTATACTTATACGTGCCGGGCGTCGCCATATTGTAAACGCGGTAGTCAACCGCGCCGGGAACCGCGTCAAAGTACAGTATTACACTGTCATCATTTGGCACGACGCGCTTGATGATAACCTTTCCACCAGTAATCGGGGCGGCGGACACGCGCACCGTGACGGGAGCGGAACGCGCCCCCTCTGCCGCCACTTGAAACGGAAGATTGACCCCCGCGACCGTGTAGGTGGCGGTGTCACCGACCCGCACGGCGTTATCAAGCCATGTTTGCCCCCAAAGGTCGCGGGCAACCTTCACGCCGTTTTTATACACATCGAACGTGTAGGCGTTCGAGCCGCCCTGCCACGCTAAAGAAACCCGTGGCGAACCGGCATTCCACTGCGTCGCGGCGGTAAGTGTATGCGGCGCGAGCGGCAGACGCGGCACCCAATTCGGCGGGCTGGAAGGGTTTAATCCTCCCTGTGCGCCCACGGTGTTGCTCGGAAGCGTTTCTGCGCCGCCAGCGTCCACAGCGGTCACGGTATAGGTCATACCCTTGACATACTTGCTGGCGGGAACGGTGTATGTCGGGCGGGTCACGCCGGTTCCGATTAATGTGTCGTACTGGTAGATGTTGTAGGATGCCGCGCCGGTGACTGCGTCCCATGTCAGGGCATCGGAAGGAGCGTTCGCGCCTGCGTCCCAGATTCCCGCGATGCGCAGGTTGTTAGGAGCCGTTTTTCCCGTTGACGCGACCGGGGCGAAAGGTGCGGTTCCCTGTGCCGGTGCGCTTTTCGGACTTTCGCGCCCGTCTGCGGCGACGCCGGTAACCCGGTAAATATAAGTTTGCCCCGATAGGACGGACATATCTTCCCAGTTGGTCGTGGTAACGCCGGTTTTGATGCGAACCTCGTCACGGTATACGTTGAACTTCGTCAAAGGGACGCCGGTCGTCGGACGCGCCCAAGAAAGCGCGATATGCGCCATCGCCTGCCCGTTGCAACAAGAGTTGCTCCACGCGCCGAGCGCGGTGAGGTTCACTGGAGCGGTGGGAGCCGACGTATCGGTGGTGACGGGAACGGAAAACAGGCGATTACTCGGAACTACTTGCCGACTTTGACCGGGATATTGCCAGAACAACCGGGCGATGGCGTCGCCAGTGTATTCGCGGTATTCGATGCGAATATCGTAGCGGCGTCCGGCTTGCAATGTGATGGAGCGACCGAAAAATACAATCTCATACTGGTTTTGTGGAATGTCTAACAACAGTTGGTTGTCTACATAAACACGCACAATATCATCCACGCGAGTGGAGAACGTATACGTGCCGCTTACCGGTGCTTCGATCTGTCCCGACCACTTCACGCGGAAATTATCCGCCGCGATGCCGGGTGCGGGGGACTGGCTTCCCCATGTGAAATCAATCGCGGGGTCGGTACGCCGCACGGTGGTCGTACCGGAGGAATACTCGCCGAGTAATCCGTTCACCATGCCACTTTGGGCAAAACTATTGCTTGAAAAACATACCATGATTGCATTGATAGCAACCAAACTAATTAGGGAAGCGGGACGCTTGGGGCAAACTGTCCATCGCATAGGGGGGTAACCTTCTTGTAACAGGATTTATTCAATCAGGATGACTAACGTTTCTCAAACGCTTGTTTTTCCATGTTTGAACAAAAGGATTATCGGGTACTGTAGATAGTTTCACTACATCGAATTACCGGGTTCTTGAAAAACCCGGTATAGATAAGAGTATGCAAGGCGGTACATGGCCCTCCTCAACCGAAGAAGGAGCGAAGAAAAAGGGGGGGTGGCTCTTGAATACGGCACGACAAATCAGTCAGGAAGTGTGCGAATGACCCGTGCTGGAACCCCGCCGACAACTGTGTGTGGCGGCACGTTGCGGGTGACGACCGCACCCGCGCCAACTACCGCGCCGCGTCCGACCGTGATACCCGGTAACAAAG
Source organism: Armatimonadota bacterium (assembly GCA_014380985.1). Lineage (GTDB taxonomy): Bacteria > Armatimonadota > Armatimonadia > Armatimonadales > Armatimonadaceae > JACMIU01. The sequence continues at coordinate 22,906 of JACMIU010000073.1, forward strand.
TCACGTTCGCGCCGATCCATGCCCCGGACTCAATTTTGACCGGAGCCGGTCGGTGTCCGCCCGCACGACGGTCGGGATTGCCGATGTCATGTCCGGTGGTAATAATTACCACGTGATGCCCGACGGAAACGCAGTCGCCAATCGTTATCGGCGCGGTGGCGTCGAAATGAAGCGGGGCATTCAAGCAACATCGTTCGCCGATGGTAATACGTGCTTTAATGCCGCGCCCACAGGAAAACGTCGCCGGTCCGTGAAACACGGTTCCCTGCCCAACTTGCACGCCCAGAGCGTGATACAGACGCGCCCGAAGGCGGCTTCCGGTTCCGGTAGGCAGAAGCCGACCGAGGATATTTGCCAGCCACAACAGTGGTGCGGCGGGCGTGGTTTCTTCGCGGGCGACATCGGCTAAATGGCGTAACTGCGCGGCGGCGGGTGCATTCGAGATAAACATGGATTCTTCTCCTTTGATGGCGAGATAGATGGCGGGAAAGCTGCTTTCCCATGAGTTGATTAAGCCTTCGCTTTGACGGGCGTGTCGGCGGCGATATAGAGACGGTGCGAAATATCCACCATGTAGCCCCGACTACGCCTCAGTCCGTCGCGGAAACCTTTCAGATACGACCACTGATCGGCGGCGGCTCTGCCGCAAATCGCCCGTACCACGCCGCGCAGAAGGCTACGCACTATCTTTTTCCAGATGGTTTGCCGCGCCCACCCATCGCCGCACCGGGCGTGTTTGCTATAGAACGCCGCGTCGCCTTGACCGTAGGAGCACAGTACGTCTTTCCAGCGGTCACGGGTGCGAAACGACTTATGTATCACGGTAAGCGTCGGCTCGGCGACGATCTTTAGCCCCGCCGTTTGTGCGCGGTAGGTGAAATCGAAGTCTTCGCCGCCTCCGAACGCCCCGCCCGCCCCCAGCACGACATCGTACTTGCCAATCACGGAAATAATCTGTTTGCGGAAAGCCATATTTGCCGCCATACCGAATATAGTGCCCTTTTTTATTTCGCGGTGCGTGTCAAAATGCAGACACGGAACCACCAAAGAGGGATCACCTACGTACTCATCGGGCATCAAGACCTGCCCGTACAGCATCATGAGTTTCGGGTCGGCGAGAAAAAGCGCGGCGATTTTCGCCACCCAATCCGTGGGAACCCAACAATCGTCGTCAGTGAAGGCGACGACTTCGCCAGTCGCTTCCGCGAGTGCTACATTGCGGGCGAATCCTAATCCGCGTGTATCGGTGCGGATATAGCGAACCGCGACGCGCCCGCCGCATTCCACTTGGCATTGTTCGACAATTTTGCGCGTGTCGTCGTTGTCGCTTTGATCCACCACTGACACGGTGAAAGAACCGTAATCGTTGGCAAGCACGCTCCGCAGGGCGTGAATCAGTTCGTCGGCGCGGTTGCGCGTACAGATAAGTACCGAAACCAATGGGGTAAGTTGCATCGTTTATATAGCCTCCTTGAGTTTGCTCGGTGATAAGGGGGTGTCGTGCCGCGTTTGTAGCACGGCATCGTGTCGCGCCACAGGCGGGGACGCGAGTTCCGGTAAAAGGGCGCGGGCATAATGAATTAGCAGAAACGCTTCGAGAACTGCGTCGGCGGCTATCGCCCCGAACGCCCCGTTTTGCAGAAATCGCTCGCCCGCCCAGATACAAACGCCACAAACGGGAAACGCCAGCAGGGCGGCGATTCCGGTGACTTTGGCGAAAACCGCCTGTTTTCCCGCCGCGATAAGCGCGGTTCCGACCCCCTGCTGAAGAAACCAGAGAACGATCACGCATCCCATCAGCCGAAGCACCGGGATACTTCCGGCGAATCCCACCGGGTAGCGCAGTAGGCGTAGCAACGCTTCAGGAAAAATAATCAGTGTCAGTGCGACGGGAGCCGCACAAACGAGCAGAAGCGTGACCATGCGGCGCACCGCTTGCGCGTAGTCGGTGCGGTTCCCGGCGTGATAAAGGCGCGTCAGAATCGGTAGCATCGCCCCGGCGACCGCCACGGGAATCATCTGCGCCGCTCCGGCAAATCGCTTGGCGAGACCGAACCAGCCGATAGATTCCAGCGTGGAAAGTTTAGACATCAGCAGTGCCGACGAGCCATCTCCGTAGATCGAAACAAACAGCATAGCGGATAGAAACGGCAACCCGGCGAGAGCAAGCGAGCGCAGTTCGCCGCGAGAAGCGGGAAGCGCGACATCGTTTGCCCTATCCCTGTCTGCCGCGCCCTCCGTTGTCGCCTTCATCAGGGTCACGGGCAGAACTTGCCGCACTGCTCGCCATGACAACGCCGCCCCTATCAGTGTCACAGGCAGGTACACAGCGACAAACGACCAGAGCGGGGCGCGGGCAAATATCAAAGCGACCGTTAAAACCGACAGCACTATTTTTTCCACCAGCGATGCCACGTTTTGTTTCGGGAACTCTTCCAAGCCGCGTAGCACCGCCGCGAGCGATTCGGCGGTTTGTCCGGCGATGGTAGTAATTAGGGCGAGCAGAATCACCAGACGCACTTCGCCCGTGTAGCCGAGGATAAATGTCGCCGCTGTGCCGAGCGTCAGCACTATGAGTCCCATCAGCGAGCGAAGCACCACGGCGGTACGTAGCAGAGCGGTGGCACGCTCCGGGGCTTGCGCGATTTCGCGCACCAGTACGGTGGAGGTTCCGAAGCCGACGAAAACGCTTAGTAGCCCGGCGAATGCCCCAGCAAGCGTGAGAACGCCGAGGTTTTTTTCACCGAGGTACGCGGGCAAAAACAGTGTTACCGCGAGCGTGATCGCCCAAGAAAGCCCCTGCGTCACAAGTGTCGAGCCGATGTTGCGCCCGGATTTGCCGGGTAGAAGGGTGGACAGGTTCATCGGGAACCTTTCGTGCTTGCGGCGGGCAGAGGGGTATAAACCCCGGCGAGCGAGCCGAGCCAGATTCCTGCGAACAGCATGGAACGGTAATTCGAGAGTTGCATATCATACAAACCGAACACGAGCAGCGCGACAAGCACACCCAAGCAAAACACGCCATGCGTGCGGATGAGAACAGGAACATCTTCGCTTCGTGCCGCCCGGCAACACAGGATAATCGCGGCGCACACCATCACCCAAAACGCGACGAAACCGACCGTGCCGACGCGCATCCAGACCCACAGAATCTGGTTGTGCGGCAACAAATCCCACCACTCGTAGGTGTCGCTAATATCGGCAATCGGAACCACGTGAAGCATTCGCTTGCCGTAGCCGTAGCCTTGCACCGGGGCAAGCCGAATCGTCGCCATCTGGTTAGCGTTCTCGGCATCGCGGTAGATATTCGAGGACGCATCGCGGGCATCCGGCTCGAAGTTCGAGCGAATCGCACGGGCGGGCTGGGCAATAGCGGCTTCGCTGTTTTTGAAAGCCCCGTAATATAAAGGTCCAAAGCAAGCGATGGCGAGTCCGAACGCCGCGATACCCCGGCGGCAGTGTGGGAACGCCCGGTAGGCGGCGAGAAGCAACATTGGTAAGGCAATCAGTAGTGCGGCGGTTCCGGCGCGGCGGTTGGTGGCAAGATTTCCGGCTACAATAAGAGGCAGGTTCAGCCACAGAAACGTGCGTAGAGGGCGGTACGACGGATCGTTGGCGAGCGATAGCACGAAAAGTAGTATTCCAAAGGCGCAGAAAAAGAACGCTTCCTCGTGCGAGCCGACCCCCTGATCCGGGAGCGGTTGCCCGCCGAGAGTGACATAGCGGCGATACGTATACAAAAGCCCTTTCAGGCTAACGCACAGTGCCATAACCCAGTACAGAACCATCAGTTGTTTCGGCTCGCGTGTCAGGTGCAGAGCGACAAAATAACCGACGACAAAATAGAACTGGGCGCGTACCTCTTGAAGCGATAGTTTGAAATCGCCGCCGGTCGCCATGCCGTTCATCCAACCCCACAGCACGAAAAACAGATATAAAAGCACCGGCACGAGCAGGATTCCCCCGCGTAGGCGCAGACTTTTGGTGAAGGTGGCACGCACCAGAGAGAAGGCTCCGGCGACGATTAACACCACTTCCGCCAAGTTGAGTGGAATCGCCTTAAAGTCTACGTGGGCATACACTTGAAAAATCGTGTTCACGTTCCAAAAGAACGGAACGCGCTCGGTGAGAGAGTCGGCGTACTCGGACGGAAACAGTTCAAATAAACAAACCGATGCAAATACAATATGCAAGACGGCTTTTGTCGAATACCACAGCACCATCGGAATCAGCAGAAGCAGGATCAAAATTGCCGGTAGCAGGGCACTATCAAGTCCGAACGCGGTGTACGCCGCGCCGAGAAGCACGGTCAGCGCGGCGGAACCGACCAGAAAGGTGCGTTCGCGCCGCTTGGTATCCCCGGCGAGGGTGGCGATGTTTAACGGCATAGCGTCCCCGCTTCGTCAAGGGGCGACACCGAACACGCCGCTACGGTAGCGGTTCTTGCGTGGTTTTCCCCGACGAGTCGCGTATTGTCGGTAGCGCGTGATAATATCATGACTTAAAAAAGTTATAAAGAACGACCAGCAGAATCCAAGCGGTCAGCCCCGCCCAAAGCCGGGGCGTCATGCGCGGCGCGAGCAAGCCGAGGGCGAGCGCGGCAAGCACGATGGGTAGCATGATATTCATGACGACATCACTTTCGGGTTTTTCGCGGGCGCAGGGCGAGGCACCAAGAAAGAACGCACTTTATCCCCACCCTCTTTTGTCGAAACCACGGCTTAACCACTGCGGAAGCGGCGATTCCTGCCCATTCAGCACCACGCCGATAACGTTTGCCCGCCCAACGCGCTCGATAGCGTCGGTCGCCACGTCTTTCGGGGTAACACCGGCACGTACCACCATCACCACGCCTTGCAAGTGGTTTTGAATCGGGAATGTGTTGCCGCTGGCGACGCTCGGTAAATCCACCACAATCAGGTCTGCCCATGCCCGCGCAATGGCGAACAGATCGCCCATGCGCGGCGAGTGCGCGGTTTTTTCGGCGCGGCGCGGGATTTTGCCGGACGGGAGCAGATACAGGTTTTTTAGATTCTCGCACTGCAAAAGCGGAAGCGGCAAAAAGTTCGGTTCGGAATCGCCATCCCATTCCAAAACATCCACCGCCCCATGCACCGGGGTAGCGATTCCGAGGCGGTGGCACAGCACATCCTGTCCCAAACCCAAGTCTATCAGGCAGACATTTCGGTAACTGTTGTGGGCGAGCGCGAGCGCGATATGCAGCGCGGTGGTAGTTTTTCCTTCTCCGGGGACGGCACTGGTGACGCCGATTACGGTGGCGGTGTTCGCCGTGCCGCGCCGCGCCGCCGCGCCGAACCGGGGCGCGGGCGTATGGCGCGATACATCGCCCCCCGCTTCGCGGTAGCGAAGCAGAATCGTTTCGCTAATCGTCGCCGCCTGCGTTCCGAGCAAGGTTTCCTGCACCGTGTCGGGATAGGCGGTAACGGCTTCGACGCGCACCGGTAGCGCGGCTTCGTGCGCGACTTCGATGGTTGTCACGGTTTGCTGTTCGGCATAGGAGCGCAGGTCGGCGCGGCGGAACGGGTCACGCACCCCGGCATCACCAAAGGAAGGCGCGACCGGAGAAGGCACGGCAGAGTGGCTTTCGGCGACTATACCGGCGAACGATTCTTTTTCGACGGGATTATTACCCGTGAGCGACGATGGCATCATAGTTGGATCACTTCCTGCGGGCTTTGATTGCGTTGTGACGCGGCGGGCATATCCGACGGGTTGGTAGTGGGTTGCCACCACGGGTCGGCGACGGTTTTGCTGGCGAGAAGGTGGCGTGGATTCGAGATAACACGCACGGCGGGCAAGCACAGAACAACCGGTACGCCGAGCATTTTCTCCACGTCTGCCGCGTAGCGCACGGACGGGTCGGCGAGTTCGGCTCCTAAAATCAATCCCGACCCGACGATGACACCGAAAACCACTGTGCCGACCAGAATCAAGGCGTTTTTCTTGATGCCGTTACTGGCACTGGCGTACACGGTTCCGATAGGCACCAAAGTCGAGGTGGCGGCGACTTTATCTAAGTTCGCCTTGATTTGGGCTTGTTCGCGCCGCTTGAGCAGGTCTTCGTACTGCTCTTTCATGATCGAGTAATCGCGGGTTTTATCGGTTAGCTCGCGGGCGGCATCGGGCAAAAGTCGCACTCTTTTTTCGTACTCGCTGATATTTTGGTCGAGCAGGGCAAGGCGGGAAGTGTTGGTGGCTTGTTCGATTTTCGCCTGTGTGAGTTGCTCGGAAAGGCTCGTATATTCGGGGTTGGCTTGCGTGGTGGTTTGTACCACGTTCGCACTCGCGCCGTTCGCGCTGCGTTCGCGCACACGCTCGGCGTTTTGTTCTTGCGCGAGGCGATTTCTCAGCACACGAATCTGCGCGTCGAGCGGCTTGATCATACTGCCATCGGCGCGGTAATCGCCGCTGAGCAGAGCGACACGACGCGCTTCAATGCTTTGCAGATTGGCAGCGGTCGGCGATTCGGCTTTGGGAGATTTGCTGGTAGTTTCTTCCAGAATCGAGGTCGGCTTGACCTGTGTCAGTCGCGCTTCGATGGCTCCGCGCTGAAGAATCGCGTCTTGCGAGGCGATTCGTAGGTAGTCGCGCTCGGAGCGGAGCAGGGCGAGTTGCTCGATTTCGCCGGAGGCGGATTCGGGCAGTTGTCCGAAATGTTCGCGCTTATACTGAATCAAGGCTTTCTCGGCGACGCGCATCCGGTAGCGATACGATTGTATTTGCGTATCAAGGAAACTCGCGGTGGCGATGGACTGCGCTTGGCGCGACGCACCCGCCTCCTCAACATAACCGCTCTGCAACGCACGGAGAATCCGTTCACACTCTCCGGCGTTGTCCCAAACCAGCGAAATCGTGAACACATCGTTACTGTTTACTTGAACCGCGAGTTTGCTCCGCAGTTCGGCGAACCGTTTGTCGCGCACCCGTGGATCAACGCGCATGGGACGGGCGAGACGCGCATTTTTCAGCACGTCATCAAGGAAACCGCCCGGCTCATCGTCGCGTAGCAGGTCGTTAAACCGGCTGACGTTTTGCTGGGCGGGGCTGATCCAACTGTGCCGTGTCAGTCCCAGTACCGTCGCCACTTCCTGATCGGCAACTACCTGCGTGGAAGCGGAGGCGACGTAGGAAGCGGAGCGCAAATACAGGGCGACACCCACCAGAAGGGGCATACCCAGCGTGGCTATCCAAAAAAGTTTTTGATGCCGGTAAAACGCTTCCAAAGCGCGGTGCGCTATAGAGTTTCGACCTTGGTGCGATGATAACATAAAAAGATAGATTCCTTGGGAAACTTGCTAATGCCATTAGCGGACGAAAAACCCGGCGAAGGGCAGAAAACTCATCGCCTCGCGTAGCACGTTGGTGCGGTTCCTACCTTGCCCTTTGGTCGGCAGGTACAGCACATCCCCCGTTAGCAAAACCACGTCTGCCGGGGCATCGCCTTTGCCGGGCTTGGTGTTGTTTTTCTTGTTTTTGATGCCGTTTTCCAAATTGATGGGAAAAATCTGCGGTTCTCCGTTCGCCGATAATCGCACCACGGAGGCGTTTTTCAGGTCGCATTCGGGCGTCGCCCCCCCGGCTCCAAACAAAGCACCGAGGGCGGTGACCGGTTTTTCGGGGTGCAGTTCCCGCGTTCCCGGCACTGCCACGGCTCCGATTACCGAGTAGGAAAGCGCGTTAAGTGGAATCAGAAGCGTGTCGCCGGGAAGGAGTTTTGGAACCGGGTTCGCGCCCACGGCTTTTAGAGTGCCATCTGTGGAAAGGGAAGACAAATCCACGGCAATGGTTTCGTTCCCGCGCCGGATGCTCGCTTCGGCAAGTTTCGCACGGGGGATAATGCCCCCCGCTTCTATTAGTGCCGTCACTATCGAGCCATCCGCGGGGGCGGAGACCGTGCCGGGTTTGGCGACCGCGCCCAAGATTTGTATCCGCGTTTTCGTGGCGTCTTTTTCGCGCACCAGTAGGACATCGCCGGGTTCGAGGCGATGGTTTTGCGTGGCGTCGGCTTCGCCCAGTAGGCGCACGAGATCCACCGGGGTCGCGGTTCCGGTCGAAGCGCGTACCAGCGTGGTTTGCACCCACTCCGGTCGGTCAATGAGAAGCCCACCGGCTTCCGCCAATAGGTCAAGAACGCGCCAGCCCTCCTCTAAAACAAACTTGCCCGGTTGCCGAACCGCGCCCAGCACACCGACACGGGTGACAAGCCGCTTGGCGATAGTGACCGTAACCTGCGGATTGTTCAGTTCCTTTGACAGCCCGGCGCGTAATGCTTCGGCAAGTTCGGGAGCGGTGCGCCCCGCCGCTTTCAAATCTCCGAGGAGCGGGTAGGTAATCTTGCCGTCGGTTCCCACGCTGACGCTACGGGACAGTTCCGGCTTGCCAAACACCTCGACCGTAACCGTGTCCCCGGCGAGGATTCGCACCGCGACGACAGCCGCTTCCGCCACCGGCGATTGACCGATGGGAGCCACCGGCGATTGTGCCGCCGCGCCTGTGGAGACGCCCCAAAGAGCGACGCCGAAAACAAAGCAAATCGCGGACACGGGGCGAAGTGTGTTTTGACGGTTGATGCAGTTCGCGGTTAAGTTGGAAACAGTTTGCACTCTCGTTTATCTCCCTGCGGTGATATTGCCGGATAGGTGGGGAAACAGCTCACCACGTTTTCCCACCTATCCATTGTAAGAGAGCATGGTAAATTATTCCTACCGCTCAGGTTGTTGGTTGAAGTAGGCAAATAGGGGCAAATTATAATCGCACCGGAGATAGAACGGCGCGTCTATCGAAAGTTATAGAGTGAAGAGGGGGTAAAGGAAATAGAAGCCTATAAGAACGCTTGCGACGGGATGCTTTACAACAAGACGTCACGCTCAAGTACACGCACGTAGCATTAGGGAGCGACTGTTCAAGGGCATAGCATTCGTTACCCTGCCTTTTCGGGTATAAGAGCGAGGGGCGTTTTCCGATTCGGCGACGCCCGGCGCAGTACCTGACCATGAACACTTTAACCGATACCGATTCCGTTGCCGTGGACTCCACGATGTTACAAGCCGTCGCCTATCATGCCGAAACGCAAGTTTTGACACTGACGTTTCACGATGGCGCGGTCTACGAATACGACGATGTGCCGCAGTCGGTGTACGATGAACTGCTGAATGCCGAAAGCAAGGGGCAGTACGCCCATTCGCGGATTATAGACTGCTACCCGTACCGCAAGGTGCGCCGCCGATAAAGCCCGACGCCCACGCTACTGCGATACTGCGGTCGTCGCGTCAAGATTCGCTTGTGCTACGATACCTGTTGCTCCCGAACCGCCGACCCCCTCGCTAAAAATCGGATAAAATAAACCGATATGCGTGACGAAGCCGATTTATCTTTGTTGTTCCCGCCCACGGATACCTGCTATATTTGCGGCATGGCGCACTCGTCCTCCGCCGACAACTGTCCCCGTTGCGGGGCGACCGGGGGAGACATCCGGTTACTGCTACGCGCCGGGGCGAAGGCGTATTCGCACGCCCGCGAAGCCGCACTCGCGTACCGCTTCGCCGAGGCGCGTGAGCATCTGCGCGTTGCGGCGTCGCTTGGACTGGGGCAATGCGCGGCGTGTTGGGAACTCTCGCGCCTTGTCGAAAAAAGCGATGCCAACGTCGGCGCGAACGAGGACGCCGATTATGCCCTCGCGCACCATCTGGCGAAGGAAGGGCGGCACGACGCGGTACGAGCCATCGCGTTGCCGCCGACTCCGATTGCTACGGAGTTGCGCCGTTTATCCCAACAAGCCGCGACACAAACCCGACAACAATACGGGGGTGCAATAGTGCGGTACGCGCTTTGGGGAGTGTTTTGCGTGTTTCTTGCTATAATAGCAGGATGTTAGCGGCATTGGCGGGAACCTTTCCCCGTGCTTTTTGTGTCATTTATATTCCCGGCAACGAAAAGGTTCAGCGTTGCCGGGAAGTCATCGCCCGTAGCGAAGCGGGCAGGTAAATCGTTGGAACAGTTTCTATGGCGATGGATGGCGGAAGCGAAGACAGTTTATACACCGTGTTAGGCGTTGCGGAAACCGCGACCGCCGACGAGATTAAACGCGCCTACTATCAATTGGTACGGCAGGTGCGCCCGGACGCCGACCCGAAAACGTACCACACGTTTCAAAACGCCGGAGTGGTGCTGTCCGACCCACGAAAACGGCGCGAATACGATCAGTTGCGCGATGCCGGACGTCGCGTCGAGGTGCTGACCGACCAAGCCGCCGCCGCCGTGGCAAGCGACCCGCAAAAAGCGTTCGGATTGCTCAAAGCCGCCGTGGAAATCGCGCCCGACGCCCCGCGTCCGCGCCTCCTGCTCGCGCACGTTTTGACGCGCCTCAACGATTTTATGGGCGCGGAAAAGCAGTATCGGCATTTGCTCAAAGAACGCCCTTTCGACGAAACGCTGATGTACCGCTTCGCCCGTTGCCTGTTTGTGCAGGAACGCTACGACGATGCCGAGCGGGTTTTGGGCGGGGCGGTGCGTCTCAACCCGCGCTACCACGACGCGCACATATTGCTCGGTCGAATCTACGAGAAATCGGGGCAGTTCGGCGCGGCGATTTACGCGCTGGAAAAATCCATCGAGAACGACGGCGCGGAGGATTACGCCGATTTCGACGCGCTACTTCGCTTGCTGACCCTGCACCTGCGGATGGAGAACGGCGCGGAAGCGGAGAGTACGGCACAGCGCATCATGGCGGTTTTGCCCGCGCCGAACACCCCCGACCCGACCCGGCAATGTGAGCGGGCGGCGAAACGGATGCTTGATCGCGCCAGAGAACTGGTTTCCGAGGATGCCGTAATCACCGTTCGCGCTCTCGCCGCCCTCGGCGCACGGCTCCCGAATGGAACGCCGGAAACCGCACAAGCCTTTGCCGAAGTGTCGCGGGACGCCCGCTTGTTCGCGGAGGCAAAGCACCTACAAGAGGACCATCTCGCCCCGCCCGCGCTGAAGCGTCTTGCCGAGGGCTTGTATCTGAACCGCAACCTGCCCGAATCCGAACGCGCCGCGAGGAAGCGCGAAGTCACCGACGCTCTGCACGAAGCCGTGACCACCAACGCCGCGAAGATTCAAAACGTGCTGGAATATATCAAGCGCGAATACCCGTTTTTTAGCGCGGAACAAGGCGCGTTGCTTTCCGAAACTGCCGCCCGCGCCGTGCGCCGCCTCGCTATAAACGGGGAATCTTCCTCAAATATGGGAAACGCCGCCGATCTCCCGCCCGGCGGAATCGCTCCGGTAGAATCGCCAGAAGCGGCACTGCCCGCTTCGCGCAAAGGCTTCATGGGCTGGTTCAAGGGCAAGAAATAGGTCGTGGTCGGCGAAAACTTCGTTTTGCCTGCTTTACCCGGCGACAACCCTCAGCGAAAGTTTTTTCGCGCCCCGCTTGACAGGCGACAAAAACACGGCTATACTACACCCATTCCGACAGTCTGAATCAACAGAATGGGTAGGATAAAAACTGTTTCGTGCTACGCAACGTTGCGCTCCCTCTTACGGAAAATTGTTCGCGGCATAAAGTCGCCGCCCGTGCTGCTTGGTGAACAAGCGGCACATCCTATCACCGCCCGGTTTTTGGAGGATTCTGTTTATGCACAATGCTATCACTGCCTACCGCCCTGTCTCGGCGAAACGCTCTGCCTTTACCTTAATCGAACTGCTCGTCGTTATAGCGATAATCGCCATCCTCGCCGCGATTCTATTCCCCGTGTTCGCCAAAGCGCGAGATACGGCGCGAAAAGCCGCATCCATCAGCAACGTGAATCAGATTTTGAAAGCGCAACTGATGTACATTCAAGATTACGATGAAACATTCTGTCCCGCCGTTGCGGATGACAACCCTAAACTAAACGATGGCGCGAACTATATTGACTGGGATGCCTCGTGGATGCTAAAACTACAACCATACACAAAAAGCACGGCTGTTTTCAAGTCACCCAACGGTCTTGGCAACGAGCCGAATGTTTCCGAATCTGCTCTTTTTCCGGTACGTACCAGCGGATATACCATCTATTCGTATGCTATGATGCCGCGCTGGAAGGTCTATACCGGTGACGATCCGGGTGTCGGGGCGAATGGCACTTGGAAAACCGGCTATGCAACCGCCCTTTATGAAGGTGTAGGCGGCTATCAGCGTGATCCTGCGGTCGCGGCACGATTCGGCGGTGGCGACCCATGCGGAGTTGGTGCTACGCAAGCAAAACGTGTGCAAGCCCCATCGCGCTCACTTGGCGAGGTTGCCCGTCCATCAGAAACAGCACTGGTGGTCGAAGCGCGTGGCTGGGACTATGGCTTTACCTGCGTCAACTATTACCCCGCTCCAATTGATGCCGATACTTACCCTCCCGTGACATCAAGCACCGAAGGCGTAAACTTCGCGGGACGTTACAGTTTTGAGGGAACCAAAACCTACGCCGCGACCGGGCAGGTCAAATACCAGATTGGGTTCGGTCCCGTCGGTTTCACCGATGGTCATGTCAAGGCGATGAAAACGGAGCAATTCTTTGACACGATAATCCTGAAAAATGGGGCGAGAGCGTACAAGTATCAATACGCTTTGGAGTAACAAATGAGTAACCGAACAATACAATTACTTGTCGTGGTCACATCGGCACTGAGCCTTTTGACCTCCTCCGGGTGTTTCAAGGAATATCCCGGTGACCCGCCTGTAACCGCGCCGAAAGCAGGGGAAGGTAGCAGGGCAAAGGCTCCTACCGCTCCCGCGTCCGACGCTACCGAGACAAACGCCTCGCCGGCACAGACACGTAGCGACGGCAGATAGCCGGTCGCATAGGAAACGAATGGCGAAAGGCAACCTGATCGTCCACGGTGGCGGCACGACCGGCAAAGATGCAACCGGCGCATTCCTAAAATGTGTCGGTTCGATGTCCGCGCCTATTGTAGTGCTGGGGCAGGTGTCGGAAGACCCGGTAGCGAAAGGCAAATCTTCCGGTGATTGGCTCCGCGAGAACGGCGCGACCAATGTTTACGCCGCACAAATTACCGAACGCGACGCCACGACCCTACCCGAACTGTGCGCGAAACTCGAAACGGCGCGGGGCTACTGGATACCGGGCGGCGACCAGAACCGCTTCATGCGCCTGTTCAAAGATACCCCCGTGCCGAAGTTGCTTCGCGCCATTATCGAGCGCGGCGGGGCAGGCGGCGGTTCGTCGGCGGGCGCGTCCCTGTGCGGCGAGATCATGCCCACCGGCTACAGCGGACTGCGTCCGACCGAGGACGAAGACCGCGCCAACCTCAAAAAAAACACCGTGGGAACCGCGCCGGGCTTGAATGTTTTGCCCGGCTTCCTCGTGGACACGCACTTCCTACGCCGCGAACGCACCCAGCGCAGTTTGGACATGGTGCTGACGCATCCGCGCTTCGCCGCCCTCGGCGTCGAGCAGGACGGTTGGCTTCACGCCGATTTAGCGAAGGGGACGCTCACCGTCGGCGCGGGGCAGGTAGTGACGATTCGCGCCGCCGCGCCCGTGCGTACCGGCGCGGATACTATTCTCGGTTGCCAAGATGTGCGGATGCGCGTATTGCTTCCCAGCGACACCGTGCGACTGTTCGATATACTCAAACCATGACACGTCGCCACCTACTCACCGCGTTCGCCGGAACTCTTGCCCTACCCTCTCTCACCTATGCCGAAGATTTGCCCGACGCCGCGCCGCCGTCGTTCCCGCTCGGAAAGGGCGGATTCGCTTACACCGAGCCGCCGGGTTCGCCGTATGCCGGGGTGCGAATCGCCGTGCATACGTACTGCCCGCTGAACATTGACCCACGCCTGACGGATCGCGTGTTGTTCGTGATGCACGGAACCCTGCGAAACGGCGGAACCTACCGCGATCAATGGATGAACCTTGCGGAGAAATACGGCGCACTGATTCTCGTGCCGGAGTTCACCCGCGAGCATTTCGCGGGCGGAATGTACAACCGGGGCAATGTGCGCGGGCAGGACGACAAAACGCCGGTTCCGTCGCAAGCGTGGACATTCCCCGTTATCGAACGCCTTTTCGCGTACTACAAAACCATTGCCCGCAACCCGGTGCGCGGTTACTACATCTACGGTCATTCGGCGGGCGGGCAGTTCGTGCATCGGTTAATCGAGTTTTTGCCCACGGCACGGATTATCCGCGCCGTCGCCGCGAACGCCGGGTACTACACCCTCCCTGATAAAACCGCCGACCCGTACCCGTTTAGCCGCACGGGAACGCCCGACGAGTCGGAGGCGGCGCGGCGGGCGATTTTCGCGCAACCGCTGACGATTCTGTTAGGCGAGGCGGACACCGACCCTGATGACCCCGATTTGTACCGGAGCGCGGAAGCCGACAAGCAGGGCATCACGCGCTTCGAGCGCGGCAAGTATTTCTACGAAACCGCGAGGCGCGTCACGGTGCGCGATCAGCTGTTTTTGAACTGGAAACTGGTCACGGTTCCCGGCGTCGGACACAGCAACGAGAAAATGGCTCCGGCGGCGGCGCGGGTTTTGTTTGAATAAAGTCCCCCGCGGGGACTGAAAGACAACGAGAAAAATGTACCGATTACTCATGTGTGCGCCCACCTATTTCGGCGTCGAATATGTTATCAACCCGTGGATGGAAGGCAAACTCGGCGGCGTTTCCACCGGCACGGCAGGGGCGCAGTGGCACGATTTACACGCGCTACTGACCGAAACACTCGGCGCGACCGTGACACAGGTTCCGCCGCAACCCGGTTTGCCCGACATCGTTTTCACCGCGAATGCCGCTTCCGTTTGGGGCGGCAAGGCGGTTCCGGCGCGGTTTAAGCACCCGGAGCGGCAGGGCGAGGAACCGTTTTACCGTGCCGCTTTAGAGAACGCCGGGTACGAAATCCATGATTTGCCGGAGGGTATCGCGTTCGAGGGCGCGGGCGACGCGCTTTTTTGGGAAGGCGACACCGAAGCCCCGCTGCTGTTCGCCGCGCATGGCTGGCGCACCGACGACGCCGCGCACGGATTTTTGTCCACGACGTTCGGCGTCGAAGTCGTGTCTCTCGCACTGACCGATCCTCGTTTCTACCATCTGGACACGTGCTTTTGCCCGCTTCCCGGCGGCTTCCTGCTCTGGTATCCGCCCGCGTTCGATGCGGCAAGTCAAGAAATTATCGCGGCACGGGTTCCGTCGGCGAAACGCCTTGCCGTCTCGGACACCGACGCGGCAACGTTCGCTTGTAATGCAGTCGGCGTTGGCAATCATGTGGTGATGAACGCGGCGACGAACGCCCTGCGCGAATCGCTGGCGTCGTGGGGATTCTCCGCGCACGCTACGCCGCTGGACGAGTTTATGAAAGCGGGCGGCTCGGCGAAATGCCTGACGCTACGATTGCTCTAAAACGTAAAAAACATGATACTACCGGACACCGACCAACTTGCCAGCGCGACCATCGGAGCGCGGATACAACGGCTTCGCCTCAAGCAAAGTCTGTCGGTGCGCGACCTTGCCGACAAAGCGGGCGTGGATAAAAATACCGTGCTTCGCGTCGAAAAAGGCTTGAGCGTGTCGGGGCGCACTTTGGAGCGTGTCTGCGGCGCACTCGGCGTGTACGTTTCGCGTCTGCTTCTGCCCGAACCCGGCGAAGAGGAAACCGTGGTCATTCACCGCCGCGCCAAAGAAACATGGTGGCCCTATCCCGGCATGGGCGACCCGTTTCCCGATGAGATGGGGGGCGAAGCGGGCGGCGTACCGGTTCCCAAATCCACCGATGCGACGCCTCGCGGCGAAGTCGCGTCATTAGAAGCACGGCTTCCCCGTGGCAAAATGCGCTCGTCGCTCCTGCGGCTTTGGGAGGAAACCACACCGAACGCGCACCCCGGCGAGGAGTTTGTTTTCTGCGTTTCCGGCGCGGCGATTCTTCGTATCGCCGGGCAGGAGTATCCACTCGGCGAGGGCGATGCGGCGAACTTTTACTGCGCCGAACCGCACACCTATGCGCCCGCTTCCGACTCTTCCCCCGCCGATTCGGGCGAAAACTCGTTTTCGACTTTGCCCGTGCTACTACTCACTGTTTGGCACGATTCGCAGGAGTAGCGGCAGGTCGGTGGCTTGAATACAGCCCGCGAAAAAGCCCACCGCGCCCGCAGTGCAGCCACCGCAGGTTGTTTGTCACAACTTGCATAAATACCGATGTTTCGACTATAATACTGATGTGGCAGTCGTGCCGCAAATGTCCCACTCTGGTCGCAAGGAGAACCGTTCCCATGCCGCAACTTGCCTGTCTTTTAGCCCGCGCCGCCCATCGTTTTGCCGCGCACGTCGTCTGCGCCGCGTTTTCCTTATTTCTTGTTGCGCTTCCCGCTTCCGCAAGCGTGACGCTCACCTTTGACACGATTACCGGCATGAGCAACGCGCCCACGGCAACCGTTCCCGTCGAATCCCGTCTTTCCAATCAGTTCGCCACATCCGGCGTTGTATTTCGCAGTGGCTCCGGGGCGACGTATGTAGCCGTAGTTGATCTCAGCGGCACCGGCACGACCAGTTTGCCCAACGGTATTGGGGGCGCAACGCTTGCTGATACGCTCACTTACACTGGGTCGCCGCTGATTATCGCTAACTTCGTTGACCCTGCGAACGCCGTGACGCCGTTTGTGACCGACTTCGTTTCCGTACGTGCCGACACGATTCCGTCGGGCGGAACCATCGGACTACAAGCGTTTGATGTTTTTGGTGCGTTGATCGGTTCGGTCAGCGAAACGGACACGGGCGGCAACACGCTCATTATCAATACACCCGGAATCAACCGCGTCGAGATACTCGGTAGCACCAATGCCGACGTTGCCTACGACGATTTCACGTTCAACGACGTTACCCCGCTCGTCGCTGTCGTACCGGAAGCGGGGACGTTCGCGCTTCTCGGTTTCGCGCTTGTACCGGTCGGAGTCGGGTTGGTGCGTTCCCCACACTGGGGCGGTGCGCCGGAAGTAGAGTAGCGTGGAACCGGCGAAATGAGTGGGTATGCCGGGGGGCGGGTAACAGCGGGGAGCGAATTAACGGGGCCGCA
>JACMIU010000677.1 GCA_014380985.1 Armatimonadota bacterium
AGCGAAGCCCCATACACGATGCAACGTCAGGTTGCCCCGCCGGGAGGGCGAAAAGAAAACAATCAAAGGTAAAAAATAAAGAATCTAAACCGGGTTCGGGTTGCGGTCGAAGCCATCCTGATGCCAATACGGGTAGGCTTTCGTGACTTTGCTGGCGGCGTCGAGGCGGGCGATTTGTTCGGCGGAAAGGTTCCAACCGACTGCTCCCAAGTTCTGCTTCAACTGCTCCTCGTTTCGCGCACCGATAACCAGCGTTGCCACGGTCGGGCGGGACAGTAGCCAGTTGAGCGCGACTTGCGGCACGGTTTTGCCGGTTTCCTCCGCGACGCTATCGAGCGCGTCCACGACGCGGTACAGGTACTCGTCATCCACGGGCGGCCCGCTATCCACCACGACTTTGCTTTGTAGGCGTGACGCTTCGGGGATGGGTGTGCCGCGCCGGATTTTGCCGGTCAGCCGTCCCCAGCCGAGCGGACTCCAGACCACCGCGCCGACCTTTTGGTCGAGGGCGAGCGGCATTAGTTCCCATTCGTAGTCACGCCCGATCAGCGAGTAGTACGCTTGGTGCGCGACGAAGCGCGACAAGCCGTATTTTTCGCTGAGGGCGAGTGCCTTCATCAGATGCCAGCCGGAATAGTTGGAGCAACCGACATAGCGTATTTTCCCGGCGCGTACCAGATCATCAAGGGTTTGCAGGGTTTCTTCGAGCGGTGTCAGGGCGTCGAACGAGTGCAGTTGAAACAAATCAATGTAGTCGGTTCCCAAACGCTTCAGGCTGGCGTGAATCGTTTCCGTGAGGTGGAAGCGCGACGAACCGGTTCCGTTCGCGTCCGGCGACGTGCGAAACCCGGCTTTGGTGGAAATCAGCACCTTGTCGCGGCGTCCTTTAATCGCTTCGCCGAGAACCGTTTCCGAGTCGCCGTTTGAGTACACATCCGCCGAATCGAACATCGTTAGCCCGGCGTCAAGGCAAACATCCACGATGCGCGTCGCGCCTTGCGCGTCGGTACTACCCCACGCTTTGAAAAAATCGGAAGTTCCGCCGAATGTTCCCGTGCCGAATGACAGCACCGGGACTTTGAACCCCGATGCGCCTAAAAATCTGTGTTCCATGCCGCAAAGTGTACCCGGTTACGGATGCAAAAAGTGCGTCCGCATCGCGCCGTCTGTGTCAAAGTCGTGGCGGGCGCGGGGGTTGATGCCGCGAGACAGGGCGAGCCATTCGAGCGTCGTAACCGCGATCCGGCACACCGCGAAGTGCTGAAAGGCGTCGGGCAGGGCAAGCAGTGCCGCGTCGCTGTCGCTTTCCTCACGCGGCGACGTGGGCGCGAACGGCGTCCGGTACGTTTCGCGGCTAATCGGTTGCATCGCGTCCCAAATCGTGCGGCACAAATCGTCGCCGTGGTGAACCGTCGCCGTGCCGGACACGCGCACCTGAAAACGTTCGGTTTCGCCGTAGAACAGGGCGCAGACTTGCGGACGCCCGCGCAATTCGTCGAACTTCGGGGAGCGGGCGTCGCCGTGAAAGCGCAGAATGCGCGTCGCAGCGTCCGCCTCGCGTAGCACCACCGTACGTGCCGTGGGAAAGCCGTCCGCGCCCACGGTCGCCAGTGTGAACGTGTGAAAGCCGTGCTTGCGATTAACGACGCCTTCGGCGAGTTCGCGCCACGCCCGCTCGTATTCTGCCGTGTCCAAAGCACCGATTCTTTCTAAGGTTGGGGAGAAGGGAGCAAGGCGGGCGGCACGGGCATCGGCGCGGCGGCATAGTCCACCTTCGCGGTTTGCACCAGATATGCTCTCCACTGGGCAAACCCTTGCTGGTTTTGCAGCTGCGCGTCCACCTGTGATTTTTTGTATGCCGCTTTCTCGGCGGGCGTGGCATCCGTGCCGATTTGTAGCAGTTTTATCAGCAGATAACCGTTGGGAACCTTGACCGGAGCGGGTGTAACATCGCCCACTTTCGCCAGCCCGAACATCGCATCAACGAACGGTGGATCGCCCACGGGTCTGCCATTCGGCAGGGTGCGCGGAAGCCACGGCAGTTCGCCGCCCCGCGCCGCCGAACCGCCGCCGTTCTCGTCTTTGTCGGCGGAAAATTGCTTGGCGGCATCGGCGAACGATATTTTGTTCGCTTTGATGTCGGCTAAGATGCCCTCGATTTTCGTTTTGGCATCGGCGTCGCGCTTCGCTATCGCTTCGGGAGTATCCGGCGCGTCGCCCGGCTTCGGTGGGGTAGCGGGCAGGTTCGTGAGGGCGATGATGGCGATTTTGCGTTGCTCATCCAGCCCTTTGATGTTGCTTTCCAGAAACTTCGCATACGTTTTGCGGGCAACGATGATACCGCGCACGTAGTCGGTCAGGTACGAGTCGGCGATTCCGTAGCGGGCTGCGATTTCGCGCCATGTCGCCATGCCGCGTCCACTCGTGCGCTCCTGCTCCACCCGCTTTTGCTTGAAGTCGAACACTTCAGCGGCGATTTCGGCGGCGGTTACGGTCACTTTATACTTCTTCGCTTCTTGCGCGATTACCAATTCCGCGACCGCTTCCTGAATCATCGGGCTACCCTTCCACGCTTTGAGCTGGGCGGCAAGCGCGTCGAACGTAATGTTCTTGCCATTGACGCGGGCGGCGACTCCGGCGGGAAGTGGGGCGGGTTTTGCGGGCGCGGCGGGCTTGGGCGCAACCGTCGCCGGGGACGGCTTGGTTTGCGCTCTCACCGGGGCGGCGACAAGAACAAGGGACGCGGCGAAAACCGCCGTGCGGAAAGTAGGTTTGTGTATCATAGGGGTAAATTGGTGGGGCGAAATAGCCCGCGAAATGGTATCCGAAATCCGCTGTCCGGTCAAGCGCAACAGTTACGCAGACGGGCGTTTCTTTCGGAGCCGTGCGGGGATGTTCCATCCATCGGTGGGGGGCGTTCCGCCTGATCACCCTTCGGGTGCAGGTTACGCGGGGGACGGCGCGAACCGTTTAGATAACGCGGCGAGTCGTTCTCGACCGCCCCGTATCCGCAGGATACTAAGGCGAAACGAAGTTCCTGCCGACATGCGGAACGCCCCCCACCG
>JACMIU010000678.1 GCA_014380985.1 Armatimonadota bacterium
CGCGAGCATTTCGCGGTGTTGCCCGGTAGAAATCACGACCTGCCGGACGTGTTCGGGAAAGCGGGCGAACTCCTTCACGACGGGAGCCATCTTCACGGCGTCGGGGCGCGTCCCTAGGACGCAAGCGATAGTCAGTTTGGAATCACGCATACCGCTTATCATACCGCACGTCGGCTCGGCGCGTTAAACTCAGGTTTGTCGGGCAAAAAATATTTTTGCGAATACGAACAATTTCGTGACATTAGGGTAGAATGGAAATATACCCAGAAACCGGCATCTTCTAATCGCGGTCTGCAGTCAATAAACATCGCCTTTTCGGGAAAAGGCGTAGAACGGTTGGTTTCTTTGAGATCACGTTTCGCGCTCACTATTCTTGTCGGTTTTGCCGTGTCGGTCGCCGGGTGCAACAAGCCCGTGCCGCCTAACGCCGCCGCCGTTTCCGACATACCGACGGTGAACCGTTCGGCATCGTTCGCCGCCGTGTCCGCTTCCTACCGCGCCGGGGCGTACCGCGACGCTTTGCGGCAGGTCGAGGCTCTGCAAAAGTCGCCATCACTTTCCGCCGCCGACCGATTGTATCTTCAAAACCAAGCCACGATTTGCCGCCAAGCCCTAACGCCGTCCGTCGGGGCAACGCCCCAGCAATACGCTGCTACCACGCTTCCATCGCCTACGCCTTCCGCGTCCGATTGTGGGGCGCAAGCGTTGCTGTTCGTGTGCCGCGAGAACAACGTTCCGGCGTCACTGTCCGTGCTTACCAAAGCGGCAGGGACGCGCCCCGGTGTCGGAAGCAATTTAGCCGGACTGTCGCGGGCGGCGCGAACCGTGGGGTATGACGCTCGCGGGGTGCAGGTGGACGCGGACGCCCTGCGCCGCGTTAAGACGCCCGCACTCGCTTGGGTGGACGGCAACCATTTTGTCGCGGTGACGGCAATCGAAAAAGATACCGCCACCGTGTACGATTCCAACAAAACCGGAAAGGAGAAGATCGCGCTCGACACATTGCTTGCGCGGAGCGGCGGCATTATGCTGTTGCTTTCGCGCCCGTCCGGCGCAAACCGATAAAAAACAAAACCGCTCGGAGTCGCTTCCTCGCCAAAGCAACCGACCCCAAGCGGACTGAACAGCACTCTTCGCGTTTCGACGAAATGTACCGGTGTATCAGTATATACCAACTTTCGTTGTCGCGCTAAACTTTAGTATGAAAGAACACAGAACGAATGCAGACAACACACAGAATCAAGCAGCGACTTGTGCAAGCGGTCGCCCTGCTCACGACAAGCAGTACGTCGTGGCTCGTCGCGTCCCCGGCAATCGCGTCGGCGACTATCGAAAGTCGATTGCCTAAACCACTCGGACACACCCGCGCTCTCACGGCGGGCGAAATGGCGCGTATCTTCGGCGCACAGGGAGGCGGCTTCGGACCCACGGATCAAGCCACTCCCACGGCGGACGAAGACTCCGGCTCTACCGAACCGTGGCAAGGCGACACCGGCTCCGGCGTGTCTACCGCGTCGGGCAACAAACTCACCCAGCACCCGATAGTTGGCTGGACACAGCGCGGCGGATTGCCGGTGGCGTTCACCCTGTCGCATAGCAGTATCGGAACCACCAACAACAGCGCGGGCAAAAAATGGACGCACTCGTTCAATGTGTATTTGAAGCCTTCCGGCTCCGGCACGGGCGGCGGACCGCAAGGCTTCCATCGCGGCAAGAAGAACGCCCTTTTCGCCGACGCTCACGCGATGACGATGGCGGCGGGGGACACCGTTCAACTGGTGGACGGCGACGGTAGCGGCGAACGGTTCACCGAGAACGTGGATGGCTCGTACACCGCCCCGCTCGGCATTTGGGACAAACTGGTCAAGAACGCGAACGGCACGTACACGCTGTCGCGCAAAGACTTGACCGTTTGGTCATTCAACGCGGCGGGCTGGCTAACGAGTATCGCCGACAAGAACGGCAATACCATCACGCTCGGCTACAACACGAGCAACCAAGTCACCACCGTGACGGACGCGACCGGGCGGCAACTTACCCTTGCTTGGGACACCACGAACAAGCGCATTACCTCGGCGACCGACCCGGCGGGGCGGACGTGGAACCTTGCCTATGACGCGGCGGGCAACCTGCAAAGCGTCACCGACCCGGCGGCGGTTGTGGGCGGCACACGCTACGTGACGGCGTACACGTATGACGGCTCGAACCGGGTTACGCAAATCACCGACCGGCGCGGCAAAGCGTGGACATTCGGCTACAACGCGGCGGATAAAATCGCATGGGAGAAAACGCCGCTTCTGCACCAAACGAGTTATACGTACACATCGGGCGGCGTGACCATCACCGACCCGCGTGGTAACGCCGTGGTGCATACGTACAACGGGGCGGGGGAACTTTCGAGCGTGAAGGACCAAGCGAACTTCACCGAACTCTATTCGTACAACACGTACCATCTGAAAACGGGCGTGACCGACAAGCGCGGCAAGGCGTGGGCGTATTCCTACGACAACCGGGGCAACGTGCTGACGGCGACCAACCCGCTCAGTCAGGCGACGACTTGGACGTACAACACAAAGGACTTGCCGCTAACGGAAACGTCACCGATGGGTTACGCGACCACGCTTGCCTACAACACGGCGGGGAACCTGACTACGGTAACGAATCCGCTGAGCAAAACGACCACCTATACGATTGGCGCGTTCGGCTTGGTCAGCACCGTGACGGACGCCACGGGTAAGTACATCAACTACTCGTATGACACGAACGGCAACGCAACCAGCGTCGCTACCCCGGTCGGCACAACGACCAGCACGTACAACACGCTCGGTTGGCGATTGTCGGTGACGGACGCGACGAACCGCACGGCAAGCACGGAGTACGACGAATTGGGGCGCGTCGTTTCGGTGACGGACGCGGGGAACCGCGAAACATCCTTTGCCTACGATGCCGAAGATAACAAGGTCTCGCAAACGGATGCGGCGGGCAAGGTGAACTCCTACGTGTACGACGATTCGGGGCGCGTGACAACGCACACCGACCCGCTCAATCGCGTGGTGTCTTGGGGCTACGACGGGAACGACAACAAAACCACGTTTACGGACGGGCGCGGCAAAGTCACGACCTACGCCTACACCGTGCGAAACGAGATGAGCGGGATTACCTACGCCGACAACACGACCGATGCTTGGACGTACAACGCGACCGGGCAAAAAGCGGTCAAGACCGATGGGCGTGGCTCCACCGAATCCTACGTTTATGACGACGCGGGGCGTCTGACAAACAAGGTGTATCCGGGGGGAACGTCGAATGTCGCGTTCACCTACGACGCGAACGGGCGCAAAACCGTGATGGCGGACGGCACAGGAAGCACGACCTACGCCTACGACAACGCGGGGCGCATGACCGGGCGCACGTCTCC
>JACMIU010000679.1 GCA_014380985.1 Armatimonadota bacterium
ACTGTTTTTAGGGAACCATTCGTATGCGGTTCGCCTTGCCAAAGGCGAACCGCTTCCGGTGGGGCGGACGCGCTACGCCGCGCTTCAGCAACGCCTCGGTATCAAAAACGATCCGTGACCGACGGCAATTTTAGAGCAAAACGCCGTGGTCGGGAGAGACCGGCGGCGGAACGGGCGTAATGCCTACCGATTGGCGCACATCAATCTCGATGGTGCGTGACATGGCGGTCAGCGGCAAATCGTTTGCCCGAAGCCCGAATGGATTTTCCAGCAGGAGCGTTATCTGCGACAGGAGCAGAAACGTGAACGCTACCATTGTTACCATCACCGGCGTCAGCAGTTTCATCTCCGTGACCAGCCCGAACGGAAGCAGGAAGCAGAACAAAATCACAATACGGTGCGCGATATGGGTGTAGACCGGGGGGAGCGGCGTGTTCAGGATGCGTTCGCAACCGCCTTGTATGTCGGCGAACTCGATCAATGTTCGATCCAGCGCGGTGGTTGCCACGGTATCGAGCCAACCGCGACCCCGCGCTTTGCCCAGTTCCTCACCAAAAATCATCACGATACCGGTAGGTACGTTCGTGAAACGGCGCAAACGTTCGCGCTCTTCGCCGGATAGCAACGTACCTAACTCCAACTGCGAATCTTCGCCGCGCAGATGGTGGCGCAGGGCGTGGGCAAATGCCGCGATACGTAGCGCACTTTCGCGGATAAACTGCTCGCGTTCGGCATAGTCCGCGGCATCAGGCGAAACGCGCAGAAAAGTCACGATTTGGCGAATCATCGAACGGCAATCGTTGATCAGTCCGCCCCACAAGGTTCGCCCTTCCCAGTAGCGGGCATACGTGGCGTTATTGCGGAAGGTGAGAATAACACCGAGGGCAACCCCGGCGACCGTGAGGGGAAGCGAGGAAACCCAAAGTTGCGCTTGTGGCACAAACTCGTGAATCGCGGTTACGGAAATTGACCAGAGCAAAATTGACGAAAGCGGCTTCCATAAGCCAAGAAACGTGCGCGTAAAAGAGGTTGCTCCGACAATCATAGAATAATATACTTCATTAAGGTGGGGGCATCGTTGCCCCCCGCCGAACGATGGCGAACGTTACCCAAGTCCACCGATGAGCGGGCGACCGTTCTGCGAAACCGTCGCCGTCGCGGGAACATTGGCTTTGCGGGGTTCCTTGCCGGAAGAAACCGGTGGCACGATAGTAGTGGCATCCTTGCCCACCCGCAAAACGTTGCATGGTGCGGCGCGGGAAACTTCGCTCCACAGATTGCCTTCGAGAAGCGAGCGCATCCAGTTTTTCGCATCCCCTCCCATAATTATCAGGTCGGTTTGCTCCTGATCCGCGACGCTCAGAATCATCTGCGCGGTTTGCCCCGGCAGAAACATCACCCGTGAATTAACTCCTTCCGCTTGCAGTTCTTCATGTAAACGGTATGCATTGTTGGTTAAAGACCGGCTGTGATGATCCACCATGGCGACCGCTTCCAAGCCGGAGAAAGGCGGGCGGGCGAAGCGGGCGGCATCCAGTACGCTCAGCAGAATCGCGTCCGCGTTGTAGCGGCGGGCGATGTCCGCTCCTACTTCGGCGATACGATCGCTCACCGGCGAATCATCCACGCAAATCAAAATCTTCTTAAACATGGTCTTGTAGTAACCTCTTTCTGTTTGTGTCAAAGCAGTAGGCGAGTGTCTGTCTTTCCCCCTGCCCTTTGTGTTTACCGGAACGAAGTATCATTCGCTCCCTGCTTTGGACGAACAGACCACGATTACGTCCCAACGATACCGAAAGGCGGATTAACCCGGTCGCCAAACAAACTCGATCCAAGCCGGTTGTTTCACGAAGCCAAGTCGCTCGTTGATAGCGAGCATCGGGCGGTTACCCACTTCGTTGCCGGTGCGAAGGTAGGTGAAGCCGCTTGACTGCGCCCACCGAATAATTCGCAGTTTCAGTGCCAGTGCGATTCCTTTGCGCCTGTATTCCCGCTTCGTGCCGGTTAATCCGGTATCCAGATCGTTGTCGGCTCCGCGTCGCCAGATGTGTGAGAGGGCGGCGTAATCCCCGGTCGCCGTGTCCACCGCCACAAAAACACCGTCGGGATCAAGGTTCGGGCGATTCATAATCACTGACTGAAACGAATCGTAATCCATGATTTCAAAAGGCTCGTCGCTCGGAACGTCGGGCGATATTTCCATGCTTACCGCCCACAGTTTGCGGGAGGCGTCTGCGTCGGTCGCTTTCAGTTCGCGCCACGAGACGATTTCGATACCTTCCGAAAGGGGGCGGTCAAAGTCGCCCGCGAACGGGGCGAAGTCGAACGCCGCGATGTCGAGGCGCGATTCGTAATAACGCGACACTTCTTTGTAGCCACGTTCGGTGAAGAAACGCACCGCCCGCGTCATGTCTTCGCGCCACTCGATTTTCAAGTACGTCGGGTCGTGCGGCGAAAGCGCGTCGCTAAGTGCGGCGTACAATGCCTTGCCGATGCCCCGCCTCTGATGCTCCGGCATTACCAGTAGCGCGACGTAAAACTTGCCCACGCCGGGTTGGTAAAGTGCGGGTCTGAACTCGGCGAATCCCACCGGAACCCCGCCCCCGTCAACGGCGAATAGGCGCGTCCACGGCTTGCCGGTTTCGGTATAGGTTGCGTCGTCGTCGCGCAGTTCGGCCACGGTTCTTGCGTATCCCGGTTTCGTAGCGCGGATAAGGGCGGCGAGTGCCTCGTAATCGGCGTCGCTTCCGGTGTCGAACGGGCGTAGTACCGTACTACTC
>JACMIU010000680.1 GCA_014380985.1 Armatimonadota bacterium
CGACGCCTCGGCGTCGGTCACGCGGGGGATTCCCCCCATGTCCCCCGCGGGCTAAAGCCCACGTCTGAGGGCGTCTTCGACGCCGAATGCCCTTTGGGCATAGTCTACCTTGACGAAACGAAGTTTCGGCGTAATCGTTCGACACATGGGTTCGCCCTTTGGCTTCTTTGCCCGAAGGGCATTCGGCGTCGAAGACGCCCTCAGACGTGGGCTTTAGCCCGCGGGAGACATGGGGGGAATCCCCCGCGTGACCGACGCCGAGGCGTCGCCCGCCCCACCGTTTGACGCCCCGCCCTGCCCGTGCTATACTTTTTCACTCGAACGCCGCTTTGCCGCCCCCATTATGTCCCATCCTTACGAAATCGCCCCGCCCCGCCCCCTTTCGTTTGAGCGCGAACGCGGCATTACCGATGTGCGCGTTCAACACGGGCTGGCACACGTCGAAACGCGCCTTCCCGGCGTTCATCCCGAAACCGAGCGTCTTGATTTACTGCAAGCCGTCGCCGTCGCCGGGCTGCCCGTGCTTCTGATCAAACTGCATCCGAACGCCGTTTCTTTCGCCTTGCCCGACGCCGCGATTGCCGAACGCGCCGAAACCCTGCTCACCGACCGGGGCTACACCTACGCGATGGAGCGCGACCTCGCGCTGATTACGATTTACGCCGGGGCGATGCGCGATCTGCCCGGCGTCATGGCGGGGTTGTACGACGCTTGCGACAACGCCGGTATCCGCGTCGCGCAAACCGGCGACTCGTTCGACGCGCTGTTCGCACTGGTTCCCGGCACGGACGCCGAACGCGGCGCACGGTTGTTGCGAAAAGCCTTCGGGCTAACGGAGAACGATTAGATGAAACTACTGGTGCAAAAGTTCGGCGGTACATCGGTTGCCGAGGAGGACGCCCGGCAAAAAGCGGCGAGCAAAGTGATTCGCGCCGTGCAAGCCGGTTGGCGCGTCGTGGTCGTCGTGTCCGCTATCGGGCGGCGCGGCGCACCGTATGCCACCGACACATTGATTGATTTGCTTCGCGGCATTGACAAATCCGTCGCGCCCGCCGAGCGCGAGCTCGACCTTGTGATGGCTTGCGGCGAACTGATTTCCACCGCCGTTTTCGCGCACACGCTTCGCACTCGCGGACACCACGCCGTTGCCATGACCGGGGGGCAAGCCGGTATCCGCACCGACAATGAACACGGCAACGCCCGCATCCGCTCTATTGACCCCGCCGCGCTTCTCGAACTCGCGGCGGATGGCACGATTGCCGTGGTCGCCGGGTTTCAGGGAATCACCGACACCGGCGCGATTACCACGCTCGGACGCGGCGGTTCCGACACGACCGCCTCCGCTATCGGTGCCGCCCTCGCGCCGCACGTGGACGAAATCGCCGTGGAAATCTACACCGATGTCAACGGTGTCAAGACCGCCGACCCGCGCATGGTGGACGAAGCGAAAACCCTGCGCGTCGCCTCGTACCGGGAGGTTGCCGAGATGGCGCATCAGGGCGCGAAGGTTGTTCATCCCCGCGCCGCCGAAATCGCTCATATTCACAACGTTCCGCTCTGGGTGAAGTCCACATTTGATGACGCGCCCGGCACGTTAATCACGGGGCAAACGCAAGCGGGGCAAGAGACCGGAATGCGCGTCACCGGGGTCACGCACACGGGGAAAATCGTCTACCTACGCTTCACTTTGCCAGCCGAGTTCGTCGCCGACAAACAGCGAATCGAGCGGCAAATCTACCGGATGCTACAGGGGGAGGAGATCCCGTTGTACCTGAACGTCACGAGCGCGACCGGGTTCGCCTTCGCCATCACGAAAGACCATTTGCCGCGAGTGCGGGTACTTTTAGACGGTTTGATGATACCTGTGGAGCCGGAATTGAACCGCCAAGGCAGGCAAAACGAAGTTTTCGCCGACGCTAAGAACGCGGAGAGAGAGGAAGAAAACGCGCCGAAAACTTCTTCTCCGGTCGGCAGAAACTTCGTTTCGCCTGATTTGGCGTCCCCCGCGTCTTGGCGGTTCAACCCTCCGATGGGGCGCGTGTACCTTTTAGGACTGGGTTCGTGGGCGGGGTTTCAGGCGCAGAAGAAGATTTTGGAGGCGACGCCGCTCTTTGAACTGCACACATTGGAAGCCGAAATGACCGAAAACTGCACCGTGGTATCGGTAATCGCGTCGCAGTTCCAAGCGTTGCCCGGCGTGATGGCACGACTTCTCGCGGCACTGGCGCGAACCGGCGTGCCGGTCTACCAAACGGCAGATTCGGCGCACTCGATCTCCGCGCTGATACCGGAGGCAGACGCGCCCTCGGCGGTGCGGGCGTTGCACCACGAGTTCGGGCTTAGCGAAGGGGGATAGGAAAAGGTTTACCGCCGCGATGCGGAATCCACCTGCCGCAAGTCGTCGCGCAGTCCCATCATGTCGCGTTTATACTGCGCTTCGGCATCCTCGTAGGCTTGGGCTTTGAGCCACATTCCCCAACCGGCAACCCCAGCGACTGTGAGAAGAACCAAACCGAGCGGAACGCCGATTTCCCATCGTCCGGTTTGCGTTGCCACAAAGACACCGCCCGCCGCCAATGCAATACCGCCAAAAACGCCCCCTGCCTTCGTCGGAATGTATTCGCGCCCGTATTTGTCGTGCGCTTTTAATCGTTCGCTTTTGATCCGCCAATTCCGCTCAATCTGTGACCGCTCATTCTCCAACCGATTGCGTCGCTTGCGGCGTTCGGCGGGAGTTGCCGAACTGCCGGGGGGCTGGGAATACTTCGCGGTTAGCGTTGCTTTTGCTTGCTCAATCTCGCTATCGGAGAGGCTTCCGGTGCGGCGCAACTGTTCCAAAAATTGCAAATCACTGTTCAACGAATCCATCTTGATGGGTAGGACACGCGGTGCGGTTTGTCGGTTGCAAAAAAATCGGTTGTTTCAAGAAACGCGAACTGCAATTTAGAGTACCGCGGAGGTCTTTAGGCAACGCATCAGCACGAGGCAAACGTCATCGTTGAACCTGCCGCCGAAGGCGCGGGCTTCGCGCATAATCGCGCCGCCCATCTCCGTGAGCGTGGCGGCGTTGACATGCTTCGTGGCGATTTCCATCACGCCATCGTAGCCGAGGAACTCCGCGCCGCGCCGCGCCTCGGTCAAGCCGTCGGTGGTCAGCAAAATCGTGTCGCCAAAACCGGGGGAAACGCGGTCGTTTTGGTACTCCATGCCGGGCGCGATTCCGATAGTGAATCCCGAATTGGTGCGAACTTCGGCGGAAGCATCGGTGCGAATCAGCGCGAGCGGTTCCGCCCCCGCTGTGGCGACCGTGACCAGTCCCGCGTCGTAGTCCACCACGGCGACAGCGAGCCCGGCGAGAAGCATCGCGTCCGCGTTTTCGGGTTGCGCGGCGAGGTGGCAAACATAATTGTTGAGGCGGCGCAAAATATCGGCGGGGTCGGGGTTCTCGAACGCGAAAACGTTGACCAGTTCCTTAAGCCGGGCGGCGAGCGCGGCGGCGGGAAGCCCCTTGCCCACC
This sequence comes from Armatimonadota bacterium, assembly GCA_014380985.1. GTDB lineage: Bacteria > Armatimonadota > Armatimonadia > Armatimonadales > Armatimonadaceae > JACMIU01. Next base: position 3,518 of record JACMIU010000680.1, read on the forward strand.
ACGTCGCCGACGCAAAGCACGGTGCGGCGCGTCGCCATGTCGCCCCCGACGGTGAAAACGTCGAAGAAGTCGCCGCCGACTTCGGCTTCGTCCATCGCCGGTTCGTACCATGCGGCGACACGGACGTTCGGAAA
>JACMIU010000681.1 GCA_014380985.1 Armatimonadota bacterium
CACGCCCGGTACCAACCCTGCCGCCGTTGCCGCAATCATTAGTACACAAAGAAGTACGACCAGACCGCGCCGCTCGGTCGCGTAGGTGAACAGGCGCGATAACGTTGCGCCTTGATTCAGGCACGCTTTGCAGACGTTGTTGTCGGACGGTAGCGGACGCCCGCACTTCGGGCAAACGCGCTTTTCCGTGCCGAACTCCTCGCCCACCGGAAGCGATTCGCCGGTAACTAAAGCGTCAATCATCCGCGCCGCACCTGCCATATCCCCCGCGAGCGACGCGCCGTAGCGGAGCAGTTCAATGGTTTCGCCCCCTTTGCGCTTCACCAGCAAAGAACCGCCACCGACCATCGGTTCGTCGCGCACGGAGACGATTTCCGACAGTTTTATGGTGGCATCAAGTCCGGCTTTTGTGCCGTCCTTGTCCGACGTGTAGACGCGCAGGGCGTTGGCATCGGCAACCAGCCAGCGCGAGCCGAAGTCGCCGCTCGCCAGCCGGTCGGTTTGCACGGCAACGTGTATCGGTAAATCGCCCGTGCCGTTGCGATGCTTGGCAAGCGTTTGCGAAAGTTCGGTGGGTAGTTCTTGAAGGATAGGCATAGGACGATTGTTGGGACGTGCAAAACGTTTTGCGTCGTTTATTACCATACCCCAAACAACCCGTCCAAACAAACGTTCCCGCTTAAAATCCGCTTAACGGCTTCGCAGTAGTTTCACGCTCAGAACGCAGTTTATGTCAGCACGTCCCAGCGCGTTCCGAATCGAAGCATGGCTTTTCCGAGAACCGGGTTCGCCCGTAGCCAAAGATCGTCGAAGAAAATCCAGCGGGTGAACAGTTTGTTAGCATCCCAAGTCCCTGTTTGCAGACACAACTGCGCGATATGTTCCTCGGTCTGAAGTAACGACTCATCGCGGCTCAAGGACAAGCGATCCGGCGCGACTTTGGCAAGCATTTGCGCGAGTCGCGCTTGACAGTCGGTTACCGTTGCGTCACGGAAATATTCCCAATCCGAGGAGAAGTTTAGATGAGACATCTCCAGTTTCGTGATTTCGCCAAGAATCTCGCTGAGCGTTCGGGGGGGAGCGGCAAGGGTACGCATCAGTAGCAGTTCGGAAAGCCATGATTCGGTAGGGCGAGTGCCGGCGAGGTAGGCGGAAAACTGCGGCAGACGAATCCCCCCGATCCGGTATGCGCCCTGAATATCGGTCAGGCTCGACGAATCGTAGAACGTCAAAAACACAGCGTACACGGTCCCCCTCCTCCCGCGAACCGGCGCAAGCGATTCAACCCCGCCGGGGAGTGCCGGTACGCGGTCGGCGGTCGGTTCGATGGAGGCGGGCAGTCGCCAATCATCGTAGAGCAGATACGCCGCTTTATCCGCGTTTTTCGCCAGATAATCATCGTCGAAAAAGTAGTAGGCGAGTTCGAGTTCGTCGTCATCGGTAAGCACCTGTATCACGTGCGGTGATGCCAGTATCTCGCCCTCGACGTATAAATGCTCCTGCAAAATCGCCGCCAATTGCCGCTCGGTTTTTGGCACAGGCAAATTATGTTCGGCGATGGCGGCGAAAAGCGAGTCGAACCCGTACACATCCGCCCCGACGATTTCGCGGGCATAATTCGGGGCAAGTGTTGAATCCGCTTCGTCATCGAACCCTTGCCAGCGTTTTTGAAACCACGACAAGACGGTCTTGTCGTCGGGAAAGTGCCGCAGATACTTTCCGGTCGGGTACTCGTAGTGGGTTCGCAACGCAAAATAGACTCCCATGTTTACTCCTTGCCGTAACTGTCGCAAAGCGCGAGCAGGAACCGCGCCGTGTGCCGCGCCCCCATCACCAAGTCCGAGACGCGCAGGTTTTCGCCGGGCGCGTGAACCCGCGCACCGGGATAGCCGACGCCGCACGTCACCATCGGTTGCCGCAGTCCGGCAACAAACGGATAGATGGGTCCCGATCCGCCGACCATCGGCACGATGCACGGCTCTTTGCCGTAAACGTCGCGGGCAGTGTCGGCGGCGAGTTTCACATACGCATGGTTGGGGTCAACGCGCCCCGGCTTTTGTCCGCCGAGGTAACGGATTTCGATGTCGGGAAAGCCGTTGGCGTCCAAGTGTTGCCGCAGGCTTTGATGCACGATTTCCGGGTCTTGATCCGGCACGAGGCGAAAATCCACCTTCGCAAACGCGGTCGCCGGTAGCACGGTTTTCGCGCCCGCTCCGGTGTAGCCGCTTTCGATACCGTTGATGGTGCAGGTCGGCTCGAACACGGCGCGGCGTTGGTATTCGACACCCTGCGCGTCGCCGAGGAAACCGTTTAGCGGGGCGAACTCACGGCGCATGAAGGCTTCCTGCTCGGCGGGGAGACTGGCAAGCAGTTCGATGTCGGCGTCGGTCGGCGGCAAAACGGCGTCGTAGTGACCGGGAAGCAGGATGCGCTCGCCCCGCGTTTTCAGCGTGCTTAACGCCCAAACGAGACGCCACGCCGCGTTCGGCAACACCGACCCGCCGACGCCCGAATGCGCGTCATAGGCGATGGTTTTGGCGTGCAGTTCAAAGTACGCGATGCCGCGGAGTCCGCAGATAATTTCCGGTCGTCCGTTCGTGTCCACGCCGCCAAACTCCCAAATGGTCACGTCGGCATTGAGAAGCGCGGAGTGCGCGGCGATCCAATCCGGCAAATGGACGCTCGCCACTTCCTCCTCGCCCTCGACCAGCATTTTGACATTGAACGGTAGTACCCCGTTGTTCGTTTCCTTGATGGCGTCTAAGGCGAGAAGACGGCACGAGATATGCCCCTTGTCGTCCGAGACGCCGCGCCCGATAAGCAGGTCGCCGTCACGCTTGAGTGTCCACGGATCGCCGTCCCACGCTTCTAAGGGTTCGGCGGGTTGTACGTCGTAGTGGTTGTAAAACAGCACGGTCGGCGCGTCTACCCCGGCGTCGCGGTTTTCGGCGAACACGACGGGAGGCGCACCCGGCACGGTCGGCAGGATTCGCGCCGTTAGCCCGCGCTTTTCGAGAAGCGCGGCGACCAGTTCCGCCCCGGCTTGCATCGGCGCGTCGGGCTGTGCGGCGACGCTCGGCACGGCGACCATCGCGGCGAGTTCGGAGATATTGGTTTCGAGGTGCGCGTCAATCGCGGCGTAAAGGGCGTTTGTTTCCATGCGCGTATTGTAACACAGTGAACGGCGCGAAAATAGTTTCTCGATTTCGACGAAAGGAAGCAAACTTGGGTACAATGAAATCGTTTCACCGCTATCATGGACGCGCCTCGGTACGATCCGAGAACTCTTATCGCGTCCTGTGAAAGAAGTTCATCCATGACCCACGCCGTTCGTTTATCACACACCTTGCTCGCCGTGTCGCTGAGCGTTTTTGCCGCTTCGTTCGCTCATGCTGGCACACTGACCACCAGCGCGACCGCTCCCACATTTGACGCCGACGATGTGGTGCAAGCCCTGTTTCCGTCAGCCCTCGACTTTGACGGGGGACAGGATTTCTCCGACAACCCGACGCCGGGACAAACATTCACTACGCCAAACACGTCTTCGTCCTATACGTTGAACGCTATCACGCTCAAAGGCGTTGGCACGGGCGGCGCGGCGGCAGGCGGCGGCTTCAATTCCGGGAACTTCGGACTGCGCGTCAGCAATATCAGCGGAACCACACTCACCACTATCGCTACTGAAACCGCAGATGCCGCTGTGCTTCCGAACGATGACGACTTCCGATACTACATCACGTTCGCCTTGACAACCCCGGTGACGCTCGTCGCCAACACGCAGTATGCTTTTGACGTGTTCACACAGAACGGATATTTCGGGTTTGCCACCTTCGATGATAGCGATTCCTACACGGGCGGTTCCGCGTTCAATGCGAACGCCAACCGCGGTTTCAGCGATCCGGGAACAGCGACGTTTCGCACCGGGCGTGACCGCACGTTCTACGCGAACCTGACTGCGAACACCGTCACCGTGCCGGAGTCCGGGTCGCTTGCCCTGCTCGCTCTTCCCATAGCCGGTATCGCGGGCATGGTGCTTCGCCGCCGCGCTCTGTAGGCGGTGGTCATAGCACGAACCACCCGGCGCGGCGTTCCTGCCGCGCCGGGTGCTTTTTTGCGCCCGAAGCGGATACAATACCATCATGTTTCGCCAGAAAACCCGCGGAGAAACCGCGCCTATTCCCACCACGCGCTACGACGCCGGAACCGTGCGGCAGGTGTTGGCGCGGGCGTCGGAGATTGAAGAGCAGCCGCAACCGGACGCGCTGACGCCGGAGCAGATCGAAACGCTTGGCAAGGAGCTCGGTTTGTCACCCGCCTCCATCTGGCAATCGCTCGGCGAGGTCGTCTCCCCCGCGCCGCAATCCGTGGTGCGAACGTCGGTTGCCACGGCGCAACTGACGCAGGAGCAAGTCAAAAAAGCCTACGTGCCTTTGCTCCTATCGCTGGTGCTAAGTCTGCCGGTACTCACACTCGTGTTCTCGATGATACGTGCGGCGTCAGGGGACGGTTTTTTTGTTCTTCCGCTGGTCTTTTTATTCGCAACAGTCATGTCAGTGCGCTTCGGTTGGCAAGCGAAACGCTTACGGATGAGTTTTACGGGAGCCGTGTACCTATCACTGATATATATCTCTACGTTCATCGCTTATTCTGTAGTAGGCAATCGCTCCGACTGGAACGAAACAACAGGTTTGTTTCTTTTACTGGTCGCGTTCGTGGGCGTCGTGTCGTGTGCGATCGGTGCGGGGGCGCGGAAGTGGTGGGACAAACTTCCGCGTGACGGCGACCGATAGATCGTGGCGGTTTCACCGACGCGGTGCACGGGAAGAAAACAACTATGTCCTACCGCACCAACACCGATCCCGACGCGAAACGCCGACGCACTCTGCTCGCGCTGTTTGCACTCTTGTTCGTGATCGGTGGAACCGGTATC
>JACMIU010000682.1 GCA_014380985.1 Armatimonadota bacterium
AAATAAATCAAGCGCGGCTTCCAAAATCCGCTCCCGTGTTCGTTCGCCCTTGCGAACCTTGCGCGTTTCGTTTTCGTGTTCGGCGACTCCGGTATCGCTGTCGGTCAATAGCATCGTCATGCGTTAATTCCGAGTTTATCGTATCACGTTCACCCCGACCGTTTGATGCCGATTTTGCGCGAACGATTATCGCTCGTGATTCGCGGCAACGCCGATGCCACGCGGGTATACTAAAAGCCGGAGGAAGCCCCATGGCGCGACGCAGTTTTTCCAGCTTGCGAACAAAAGACGCTTTCGATTTAGTTCCTATACGCGATACTACGGTTTGGGATTTGCGTACCGACCCGCTTACGCCGAGCGACGTACTGCTGGCGGTGCTTCAGCGCACCAAGTCGTTCGCGCTGTCCGCTTCCGAAGCCGCGAAGGTGACACTCATTGATTCGATTCTCATGGAAATCCTGCCGAAGTATCCCGGCTTGCGGGCGTGGAAAGACGAGCCTTTGGAGACGGGCAATACCGGTGGAGTTGTGGACTACCTTATTGCGCCGAGCCGTGGGTATATCGAAACGCCGCTCCTGTGCGCGGTGGAAGCCAGGTTAGACGATTTCACGGCGGGCGAGATTCAGTGCGTCGCGGAAATGGCGGCGTGTAGGGATAATAACGCCCGCGACGGTCACGATTTGGAAACGCACGGCACTGTGTCGAACGGGCAGGGCTGGGTTTTTTACCGACTCACGCGGACGCCGGAAGTGTTTGTATCCAGCTTATTTACGATGAACGATCTGCCGAAACTGTTAGGCGCACTCGACCACGTTATCGCGGCGTGTGCGGACAACATTCCGTGACCCTCCGCCTTTTCGTTACCGTTCGTAAAGCGCGGTAACGATGGCGTCCTGCGCGGCGCGGGCGTCGCTCGCCCCGGTTCCGTAATGGTTCATCAGTACCGAGAACACGAATCGTTCGCCGGACTTCGCGGTCAGGTACCCCGACAGACTCGACGCGCCGGAAAGCGTTCCGGTTTTGCCGCGAACCTTTCCGACAAGCGGCGTCCCCTTAAGGCGGTTGCGAATCGTGCCGCTTGTGCCGGATACGGGAAGCGCGTTCAGGAAAACGGCGCGGTCGGCGGGGGGTAGTTTCGTGTCCGCCCATGTGAGAAGGTCGCACATCAGGCGCGGAGTGACCGTGTTTTGCAGGGACAAGCCGGAACCATCGGCGACATTCAAACCGCCCGTGCCGATTCCGGCGTTTTTCAGCAGGGCGAGAATGGCGACGCGCCCGCCCGCGACCGAACCGGGTTTGCCGGGAAAGGTTTTCGCGCCCACGGTTTTCAGCAGACACTCGCCGAACAGGTTATCGCTCGGCTTCAGGAAATCGGATAGCAAAACGCTAAGCGGTTTCGATACGGTTGCCGCGAGTTCGGTGGCGTTCGCGGGCGTTTTGCCGGTTTCCACCCAAAGCGGCGTGTCTACCGCGACGCCCGCCTTGACCAGTGCCAGCACGAGCCGGGACGCGGCGAACCGTGCCGGGTTCTCCACGGTAATCTCCTCGGTGATTGCTTTCGCGCCGACCGGAATCGTGCCGGAAAGCAGTACACGGTTTTGCCCGCGTACCCGGTCGAACGATATTTCCGGTTCTATTTCCTTACCCACCGCCACGGTGCGTACCGCGTTTTCCACGGTCAGGTACGTTTCCTCATCCGCCGGTCGCCCGTTGATAGTCACGGCTACCGGGTCGCCCAGCTTCGCCGCGGGCGCGACGCCGACCACCACGACATTACCGTCGCAGTTTAAGCCCGAAACCTGCGGCGAATAGTAAAACGGCTCA
>JACMIU010000683.1 GCA_014380985.1 Armatimonadota bacterium
AAGGAGAACGCCAATGGCGATTGACTCAACTGCATCTTTCGCCGCCGCCGCGACTCCCGAATCTTTGCGAAACCCGCTAAACAAGCTAAAGCCGAAGCAAACGAAACTGCCCCAAAACACCAGCAGAAAAATCTCCTGACGCCCGAAAGTAGTGGCGATTTCCCAGACCTCGCGGGTATACATCAGCGGGATACCGATAATCGCCGCGCCACCGACGCCGCGCATTAGGTTGCGTGCCTCATCTTGCCATGGTTGCTCCGATTGTGCCACGCCCCGTTGTACCCGTTTACGGGCGGATTGAGCGTGCCTTAAAATCGGGATAAGGTTTCCTTACCGCCACTGCATGAGAAAAGTCACACCACGCTCCGTTGCCAATTGTGTATAATAAAGTGACGCTGAAACCCAGTGCACAAATCACGACTCACGAAGGTATACAAAAATGAAAACTCGTTTATTTCTCCCGTTTGCTGTTATCGGCGGTTTGCTTACGGTGTCCGGCGCGGCGCGGGCGCAACTGCTAACCCCGACCCCCTATCTGTCGGTGACGGACAGCCCATTTGCCAGTCTGCCTACTGTGTCGGGCGGCTACTTCTTTTTAGAAGATGTGGAAGACAACCTATTCAACACACCCGGCGTTACGTTCAATGGGATCGTCACCAGCATCTCGTTCGGGTTGGGTACGATAGTGGATTCGGTAGACGCCGACGACGGCGCGATCAATGGTGCGAACGGCAACGCGGGGGTTTTCGGCGACAGCCTTTTCAGCAACAACTCTATGACATTCGACTTCAACGCGACCACGCTGGGAACACTGCCCAGCCATGTCGGCATTGTTTGGACGGACGGATCCAATAACATCACGTTTGAAGTGTTTGACGCACTGGGGGCGTCATTCGGAACCGTGACCGGATCGCACGCCGACGGTAACTTCAATAACGGGACTGCTGAAGATCGGTTCTACGGCGCGATTAACGCTGGTGGCATCAGTCGTATCACAGTCAGCAATCCGGGCGGTTTGGAACTCGACCACCTGCAGTACGGGACGTTGCAAAACACCGTCGCCGTGCCGGAGGCGGGAACGCTTTCGCTGGTTGGGTCGGCTTTAGGGATGCTCGGCGTTTGCATTGCCCGTCGCCGCAAAACGGCTTAAACAACGTGCGCCGATAATCGGCTTGCCGTTTTTCGTGAACGGTAAGCCGGTGTTTGACGCTCCTATCGCGGTACAATACGGGTATGAATACCCCCAACCGTACTCGCTCCGCCGAACTGTTCGCCCGCGCCCAGAAGGTGATTCCCGGCGGCGTCAATTCGCCGGTACGGGCGTTTCGCTCCGTTGGCGGCGACCCGCTGTTTATCGAACGCGGCGAAGGGGCGTACCTTGTTGATGTGGACGGCAACCGCCACCTCGATTTAGTCGGCTCATGGGGACCGCTTATCTACGGTCACGCCGACCCCGCGATACTTGCCGCGATTGCCGACGCCGCGTCACGCGGCACAACGTTCGGCGCGTCCACCGAAGCCGAAGTGCTGTTCGCCGAGAAGATTTGCGCCGCCGTACCGGGTGTCGAGAAGGTGCGCCTCGTGTCGTCCGGCACGGAAGCGGCGATGAGTTTTCTGCGTGTCGCCCGTGGCTACACCGGCAAAACCAAAATCGTCAAGTTCGAGGGGTGCTACCACGGTCACAGCGACGCGCTTTTAGCGAAAGCGGGTTCGGGGCTGGCGACGTTCGGCTTGCCCGATTCGGCGGGCGTTCCTGCCGCCGTCACCGCCGCGACGCTGACGCTTCCGTTCAACGACTTAGACGCCGTGGCAACGCTTCTGGAATCCGACAACGACATCGCCGCCGTCGCGCTCGAAGTCGTTGCCGGGAACATGGGGTGCGTCGCGCCCGCCCCCGGCTTTCTCGCGGGCTTACGCGCCCTGACGAAAGAACACGGCGTTCTGCTCCTGTTCGACGAAGTGATGACCGGCTTTCGCCTTGCTTACGGCGGCGCGACCGAGCGGTTCGGCGTCACGCCTGACCTGTGCGCCCTCGGTAAAATCGTTGGCGGCGGACTCCCGCTTGCCGCGTATGGCGGACGCGCCGACATCATGGACTGCGTCGCCCCTGTCGGCGCGGTGTACCAAGCCGGAACGCTGTCAGGCAACCCGCTCGCGGTCGCCGCCGGGCGCACGATGCTAAAGCGCCTCCGAGACGAACCGCCCTACGAATATTTGGAAACGCAGGTAACGCGCCTTTGCGAACGCCTTCGGAACCATGCAAAATCGGCGGGCGTCCCGGTCACGGTGAATCAGGTCGGTTCGATGTTCACCGTGTTTTTCACCGACCAACCCGTTACCGATTACGCTTCGGCCAAGACTTCCGACACGGCGAAGTTCGGCGCGTTCTTCCGCGAAATGCTGAACCGGGGCGTGTACTTGCCGCCGTCGCAGTTTGAAGCCGCGTTTGCGTCCGCCGCGATCACGCCGGAAGAATACGACCGTATTGCGGAGATTGCCGGGGAAGCGTTCCGGGCGATTTAACCGCGAAGACGCCAAGAAAGCCAAGATAAGAAAAGAGATTTGATCAGTTGCCGCAAGCCGATGATAATGCGGTAACGCTCTCTCCTCTCTTCCGATCTTGGCGTCTTGGCGGTTAAATCGGATTTATCGGTCGCGCCGCCGCCGTCGCGCGCGCTTCGGTTGCGGAATCTCCGACTGCGCTTGCGCCGCCGAAATCTCCCCCACCGATTCTTGCGCCTTGTCGAACGCCGCGAATGTTTCCTCGTCGGCGGGGACTTCGGGAATGCCGGTTAGCACGATGCCGTGCGGCACGGGGCGCGACGGCAGGTTCGGCGCGGTATGCCCGGTGACGATAATCTTGTTGTCGAATACGATGGAGGTGGAGAAACCGGAATCGAGAAGCACCGCCTCCACCAGTCCCGCCGCCGATGCCGCCCGCGCCAATGCTTCCGTGGTAATCACTTCGAGCGAACCGACCAGCGCGATTTCGCCATCCCCGGTGACGCCGAAACACGCCCGCCTTCGCGGGTCGTTGAAATCGCTTGCCGCCGCGAAACTCATTTGCTCGCGGGTGCGCGGCTCGCCGTTATGCACAATCCACGCGCCCGCCAAGAAGGCATCCGAATAATCGGGCATTATCCTCTTTACCGCGTCGTCGGTGTTCATCCAGTCCGGCTGGAACGGCAGGATCATCAATCGGTCGCCGTTCATCAGAACCAGTGGGCGATTCCGCAGTTTCGGCAGGTGCGCCGCGAACGCTTCGGGCATAAACGCCGGATCGTTACCCGCTTTCGATGGCCCGATTAACACATTGTTGTTGCCGCGAAGCGCGGCGTCGGCGAAAAATGTACCGTTCATTCCGGCGACGCCCCCGGCTTGCGCGACGAACTCGCCGACGCTTTGCCGGGTATCCGATGCGCGAAGCGTTTGCGGCTTGCCCCCGGTGACAATGCCGAGTTTGATACTATCGAACTCTTGCACCCGAAGGCGCACCGACGCGCCGGTTTGTATCGGCATATCCACCACCGCCGCCGGAACCGCCCGCGCCGCCGCCGCGCTGTTCTCGAACGCTTTCTTGAGGCGCGTGTGGATATAACGATTGACGCGCAAAATATCCGGTGATTCTTCCGCCGAGCCGTTCTCAATCGTGAACGCCATCGTGTACCCGGCTCTTTTCGCCGCGTCAAAGGTCACCTTGTCGCCAGTTCCGTTGGGGTACGCGAAGTACGGCACGGGATGACCGAGTTTGCTTTCAAGGAGCGATTTGCTTTCGGTCAGTTCTTTTTCCTGCGTCCCCAGCGGTTGCTTCGCCATGTCGGTCGGGTGCGAAAGCGTATGCGACGCGATGGTCACCAAGCCTTCGGCATCCAACATTTGCAGAGTTTCCCAGTCCATTTTCGGGTGTGCGCCGGTCTTGTCGCCGACGAAGTTGGTATGCACAAACATGGAGGACGGAAACGCCATTTCGCGCAAGACCGGGTACGCCAGTTCATAGAAGCCTTGGTAGTTGTCGTCAAACGTCAGCACGACGGCTTTTTCGGGAACGGGTTCGCCGCGTGTCAGGTGCGCGTGTAGTGTTTCCAGCGAAATCGGAGTCGCGCCCTGCTCGGCAATCCAGTTCATCTGTTCGCGGAACTCGCCTTCGGTGATGTCGAACCAAACCGACCCTTTGCCGCGTGTCTTCACGATGTCGTGATACATGATTACCGGAATGCGCGAGCCAAGGGAAAGCCCGTTCATCGGCAGGTAGACGGTTTTGTCGAACGGCACGGTGAGAGGGTTCGCCGGGGCTTCCGGCGACGCGACGACCACGGCGGGCTTGGGGGACGGCGTAGGGCGGGCGATAATTTTTCGCATCGCCTCGCAACCGGACAACAAAGCGACGCCCATTAAAAGCAGGGGGAAAATAGAAAAACGTTTCGCAAGCAAAAAGAAAACCCTCCGTTTTTCATTTTACCGCTTGCTGCGTGTTTTGTCCCACGCGGGAACGGCGGCATTACGGACTAACTGCTTGCGTCCAATCTTCATGGCGCGTGGCAGGGATGGACGCGAAATGTTTGGTGTTTCGCGTCACGACCACCGCGCTATTCACTTGCACGACGGCGGCAATTTTGCAATCGGCGGCTCCGACACAGCGCACAGCGGCGGGGAACGCGAGGAAAAGCGCGTTCCCCGCATCGTCATAAGGCAGGAATGAATATTTTGCGAGTTCCTTCACGATTATTGGTAGCAAAGCGTGTCCGTCTCCTGCCCTCTTGCGCGTCTCGTCGTCGTGGATTTGTGCGTAAACGCCGCGTAAGGCTTCCTCGATGGTTACTGTACAAAGAAATATGCTTCCTGTCGGTTGCGCCGCGATGTGGGTGCGTATTGCGGCGGCGTTAGTATCATTATGAAAAAGTGCGTTGAATATGTTGGTATCAAGAATGTACTTTTGCATAATCCATTAGTCCATTTGCCAAGCGTTTTCTTCTTCTCGGTTGCGCTCAATGGCGGCTAAA
>JACMIU010000684.1 GCA_014380985.1 Armatimonadota bacterium
ACACCAGCACGTTTCGGGTCGGCGGCGATTCCCCCGTAGCCGAAACTACCTTTTTCCGGGGTCACATCCGTCCATACTCCGGTTTTCGGCTCGAACCGATGCACCGCCCCCGCCGTCATCCCGTTTGGTCCTGCCGCGTCGCCGTAGGAAAGATATAGGTCGCCGTTCGCGTCCCAAACGCCGTGGCTTGGCATCAGTCCGGTCGGTTGCCCCGGCACGGCTTGCCACGTCGCCCCGCCATCGGTAGAGCGGTAAAGGCTGGCTCCTTTGTCGGACACGCCCGCATAAATCGTCTGCGTGGTCGCGCCGCGTTTCACACCGCGCCCATCATACAGCACGAACGCGATTCCAACACCGTTCGGCGTGGTCGGAACCGGGAACGCGGCGACTTGCGCCCATGTTTCCCCACGATTGGTGCTTTTCCAAAGTCCGTTGCGCCGCGTTCCGAGAAACAGCACCGCGCCGTTTCCGGGGTCAACCGCGAGCCGTTCGCCCGCGAAGCGTCCGTCCTCGTTGCCGCCGAGTTTGAAAGGCAGGGGCTTAATTTTCCACGTCGCGCCTTTGTCGGCGGAGCGGAGGATTGCGCCATTGCCCGCCCAATCGTTAGTGTAGGTTCCAGCAGCGATATAAAGTCGTTTGGGGTCGGACGGGTCAACTCCGATGCTTTCGATGCCGGTGTAGTTCCACGTGTCGCTCGTCACCCAGTCAGAAAGCGATACCCAGCGTTTCGCTTCCGTATCCCAGCGATACGCGCCGCCGATGTCGGTGCGGGCATACATTAACCCGCGTTCGCCGGGATGCAGGATGATACCGGAAACGAACCCGCCGCCGACAATCGGCACATTTTGCCAATTGTACGCACCGCTCTCGAAGGTTCCTTTTTGAGGTGGTCGCACTGCCGCTTTGCTTTTGGTCGTAGCGGGTAGCGGTTTCTGCCCCAGTGCGACCGTCGCGCTTGTCGTAGCGGCAACTGCCGCGATTATCCAAAGGATTTTAGATGTATTCACGCTCTTCCTTTCACCACGCCGTGCAGGAACTCCTGTCTTTAGCGTGTGCTACCCGCCGATTTTGCCCAACTGCTTACCGACATCGCCGAGGAGGCTGGCAATATCGTGGTAAGCGGCGGCGTTTTCGTGCAGGGCGGACAGCGCGGCTTCGGCTTCGGCGATTCCCGGTGCATCAAGAATCTGGAGAAGGCGGTCACGCTCTTGCGTCACCGTTTCGGTGCGCTGTGCCTGCGCCGCGAGCCGTATTTGCAAGGCATCGTTTTCTTCCAGCACGGCAACCACGGCTTGTTCGGCGTCGCGGAGCCGTCCGAGAGCATCGTCCGGCGACAACTCCTCGCCGAACTGTTCCGAAACCCGGTCGTTCTCACGCCGCAGTTGGAACATCTCGTTTTCCAATCGCTTCGCTTCTTCGCGCAGGTGGCGCACTTCCTTGACCACCGTTAGCGGATCGGCGGTTCCGAGAGCCTGTGACAACACGTTGCGATACACGTCCTCCATTCCGGTCTGCGCTTCAAGATAAATGACTTGGGCGGACAGCGTGTTCATTCGCGCCGCGATTTCGGGCGCGGTGGTCGTTTCGCCGAACGTTTTCTGCAGGGCGTCTTGTCCGGCTTTCAGTTCGATCAGTTCCGCTTCCTGCCGCACGACGCATTGCGAGAGCGATTGAATCGTATTGAACATACCGGCAATTTTAACCCGTACTTCGGCGGGTCCCGGCAAAATACGGTTTCCTATCAGTATGTCGTTTTCAACGTCATCGGAAACCACCGCCGATAAGAACGAATTGACTTTTTTTACGGCAAGTTTCGGCAGGTGCGGCTCCATCGCCGCGAGCAATGCGGCAACCAAACCGGCGCGAAGCGGCAGGGAAGCGTCGCCGGTTTGCGGGTCGAGATGGTAGCCGAGGCGGCTACTGAGCTCAAACCAGAAGGCTTTTAGTCGCGTGAACGCCAGTAGTGCCGACGTTTGAAACTCAACGGCGTCGCCGGTGTCTTCAAGTCCCTCGATAACGCGGTCACGTACCGTACCGATAAATTGCCGCTCCGTCATCACCTCGTCGTCGGACGCATATGTCCAGTCATCAATGATTCCGTTCCATGCCGACTCGATGCCCTCGCCGCTTAAAGCAAGAATTAGCGGTTCGGTCATGGTCGCTTCCGCCGACATTTCTGAAGAAGGAGGGGGGGCAAAAGCGACAACGGAAAATAGCGATATATCGAACGGCATGGCTGATCAGGCTTTCAAAGAGATGTCAATAAGTTATAAGAGTTAGTCACAATGTTCCTTAAAATAGTTTGTGACCCAACGATTCAAACGAATCGCCCCCTGTTGACCGCGTACCGACGCTAACAGTTCCCCTTTAGTTTTGCCATAAATCGCCGATTATTTCACCGCTAATATCTCGAAAGTGGTTTTACCGCCGGGAGTGGAAACGCTGACCTTGTCTCCGACGATTTTGCCCATGAGAGCGACACCGACAGGCGATGTCGCCGATATTTTGCCGGAGGAGACTTCGTTACCGGAACTGCCCATCAGCACAAACGTATCCTCGTCGCCGAAATCGTCGCGCACCAAAACTTCGGAACCGATGCCGACGATTCCCGACCCGGCTACCGCTTCCTCGACAATGGTGGCGCGATCCAGCATGGCTTCGATGTCTTTCATGCGCCCGCCGATGAAGCCTTGTTGCCGCTTCGAGTCCTGATAATCAAAGTTTTCCGACAGGTCGCCGAGGTCGCGGGCTTCGCGGATGCGTTCGGCGAGCGCGGGCATCTCGACGCTTCGCAAGTGCGTGAGTTCGTCTTCTAATTTCTTCCGCTCTGTGGCGGTAATCTTGTATTCGTTGGACATGGTTACTGGTTTCAAATGCGCTATTGCCGCTGTGTCAATAAACGCAAAACGCCCCGCCGGTCACGGCACGGGGCGTGTTTTCTGTTGATATTTGAGTATACCGACCACGGGCGACGGTTGCAACCGCATTACGATTATGCGGCGAACTGCGCCGACACCGCAGCCAACAGTTGCGTCTCAACGTCAGCGAGCGATCCGGTCAATCGGCAACCGGACGCTAACTTATGCCCGCCGCCGCCGAACCGCGCCGCGACCGCCGACGAATCAAACGGCTCC
>JACMIU010000685.1 GCA_014380985.1 Armatimonadota bacterium
CGCGGCAATCAGTTGCGCCTCGAAGCGTTCCCGTGAAGCGCGTTCGGCGAATGCTACTGCTCCCTCGGTGCGGGCTTCGGCTTGTGCGAGCTCGGCTTGAAGCGCGTCGGCGCGTTCGGCGGCGCGGGCAAGTTCGCTGATTTTGGCTCCGCCGAGCGATACTTCGGCGGCGCGGGCTTCGGCTTCGGCAAGCGCGGCGCGAACCGCCTCCGTTTCGCGCCGCGCTTCTTGAACGGCTAAGTGTCCGGCTTCGGCAGCTTTGGAACGCGCTTGGGCGACCATCGCATCGCTCGACGCGGCGCGGCTTTCGGCGGCGGCAATCTTCGCATCGGCGGCGACAACTTTTTCGCTGGCAACGCGAGCCTGTTTCTCCGCACTCTCTACCGCGTCTTTAAGTCGCTTGATTTCGGTGTCGCCGGCGGCGAGTTTCTTCTGTACCGAGGGCGACACGGGCGCGGGAACGGGTGCGCCGTTCGCGGTAACGGGCGCGGCGACCGGCTCCTTATGCGCGGCTTCGAGAGCGGTTTCGGCGGCGCGAAGTTTCGCTTCCGCTTCGGCGAGTGCTTTACGTGGGGCGGCTTGTCCGGCAAAAAGCGCACCGGCAACCATTGCTGCGAGAACGAACAAAACCCAACCGATAATACCAATCATTTCCATAAACTAAAATCCTTCACGGGTAGCCGGATTCCTTTCTTGCAAGAATCATGCTACAGGAGAACACCGGACAAACTCCGCCGTAGTGAGTTATTCCATATCCGTCTCCCGATTATCCGGCATTTTTGCGATTTACGCTTCCCTGCCGCGTCCAAAATAATTGGTTTGCGGGTAAGATGATTGTATGCTACCTGCTTATGCCCTGCGTTATTTGTTGTCTTCGCTCGAAGGCACTCCTTCCGTGTTGTCCGCGTTACTTGCCGGTATTCCCACGGATTCGCCGGTGTGGGATGCCCGCCCCGACCCCGACCGTTTTTCCCTGCGCGAAATACTGGCGCACCTTGCCGACTGGGAACCGGTCGCCCATGAGCGAATCGTTCGCACCGCGACCGAAACTGCGCCGTTTCTGCCGAACTGGGACGAGGAGAAAGCCGTGCTTGTCGGCGATTACGCGCACTCTGAACCGCACGAATCACTCCGGTTGTTCACCATCAGCCGCGGCGTCACGGTGCATACTCTCGCCTCGCTTGCCGAAGCCGACTGGAGCCGTGTCGCACGGCGCGAAGGTGTCGGCGAACTGACGATTGAGCGGCAGGCGTTCCTGATGCTCGCGCACGACGGCTACCATTTGCGCCAAGTTGTAGAGCAAGTGAAAAGCGGTATACTGTAGCATCATGCCGAATGCCACCACGCTACCGCGTCGCCACTGGCTCGCCGATGCCGCCACCGCGTTGGCGTTTTTCCTATTGTCGTATTTTTTGACACGAAGCACTAAAGGCATCGCTTTTTTGCCGCTGTTCGTGTTTCTCGGCACGGCGGGCGCGGGTCTTGCGTTTGCGCGTTCCGCGTGGCGCGGCGTAACGCAGGATCGAAGCGCGGCACGATTGCCGCCAAAAGGATAAAAGGATGCGCGAACTACGAATCGGGTTTGTCGGGTCGGGGGGCATGGTCGGAATGCACGGGCAACGGCTACTGCGTTTGCGCCGGGACGCGGGTGAGGCGGTGCGAGTCGTCGGAATACACGCCCGCAACGCGGAAGCGGCAACAAGCGTCGCCGCGAAAATCGTCAAAGAAGAGCCATCGCACGAACCGATTGCTTACTTTGCTGACTTTGAGGAACTACTGCGTCAGCACTTGGATGCGCTTTTCGTCTGTTTGCCGCCCGACGCGCCGGTTCCGTTTTGCGTTCGCGCCGCCGAGGCGGGTGTCGCTTTGTTCCTCGAAAAGCCAATCGCGCTGGACGTTGCCGGTGCGGAAGCCGTGACAAGCGCGGTGGAATCGGCGGGCGTGTTATCGCAAGTCGGCTATCATATGCGCTTCCGGCAGGGGGTACGGCAACTCAAGGCACTGATTGACTCCGGCGACGCGGGGCGGGCAACGCTGTTCACCGGGCGATTTTACACCAACTTCGCGGGACCCGTTTGGTGGGCGAATGAGTCACGTTCCGGCGGGCAGATTCACGAGCAAGTGATTCATATTTACGACCTTGCCCTACACCTTTTCGGCGACGCGGCAATGGCAACCGGATTGGTGCGGAACTTGGTGCATCCCGACCCGGCGTATAGCATAGAAGATACGAGTTTGGGAATGGTCGGCTTCAAAAGCGGCGCGATGGCGAGCGTCGCCGGAAGCAACGCCGCCGTGCCGGGACTGTTCACGCCTGATTTTCGCGTGGTCTGCGAACGCGCCACGCTCGAATACCGCGCCACCGGGGACTGGCGCGATAAAGATGTCGCCACGCTTTACACGCACGGCGGCGTCGGCGCGACCGGTTACGAGAAAACTGAAGTCAGCGAAACCGAAGACCCGTACCTGCTTCAAGCGGCGCGATTTTTAGCCGTTTTGCGTGGCACGGCAACCGAGTTCGCCCCGGCACGGGAAGGCTTGAACGGCATTCGATTGGTGGCGGCGGTGAAAGAATCGGCACGGCTTGGCGGGGTTCCGGTTCCTTTGAGGTAAAATAAGCGCGTGAAACGAAAAACCGCCTTTATTTACTCCGACGCCTACCTGACGTATAACCTACGCGACGATCATCCGCTCCAGCAAAAGCGGCTGAAGATGGTCTATGAACTGCTTCAAGCGTATGGCGTTTTGGACACGCACGGCGGCGCGGTCGAGTGGCTGGAGCCGAACCCCTGCACCGAAGAAGCGTTGCTGGAGGTTCACACACCCGATTTCGTCGAGGCGGTAGCGCGTGCCGGAAGCGACGTGCCGCAATCCTCGTCGCACCTGCGACGCTACGGCATCGCATCCGGCGACACGCCCGCGTTTCCGGGTATGTTCGACGCGGCACGATTGTACTGCGGCGGCACGGTGGACGCGGCGCGATTGGTGTTAAATGGCTACGATTCCGCGTTCAACGTCGCGGGCGGTCTGCACCACGCGCACCCCGATCATGCGGCGGGCTTCTGCACCTTCAACGACTGCGCCCTCGGCATTCACGAACTGTTGCGCGGCGGTTGTGCGCGTGTCGCCTACATTGATATTGACGCACACCACGGCGACGGGGTACAGGCGTGTTTCTACGACGATCCGCGAGTTTTAACCGTGTCGGTTCACGAATCCGGTCAATCGCTGTATCCGGGAACCGGTTTCCCAAACGAAATCGGCGCACCGGGTGCGGAAGGCACTTCGGTCAACCTGCCGATGTTCCGGTACACGCAGGGCGACGTTTGGCACGAAGCGTTCGACGCCGTGATTCCCGACGTGCTAAACCGCTTCAACGCCGACGCTTACGTTTTCCAGTTCGGGGCGGACGCGCACCACGGCGACCCTTTGGCGCACCTGATGCTGTCGTCTAAGGCTTGGATGCAAGCGGTCGAGAAACTGTTCGTGATTGCGTCGGGCAAACCGGTGGTGATTACCGGGGGCGGGGGCTACAATATCCGCACGGTGGCACGGCTCTGGACGCTGGTTATGGCACACGCGGCGGGCGTCACACTCCCCGATGCGGTTCCCGCACCTTATACCGAACGCTACGGCATCACGCATCTGCACGACACCGAACCCGCCCCCGCCGTGAAAAACGAAATCACGCGGGAAGGGCGCGAGTATGCCCTCGCGCAGGTCGCCGAACTGCGCGGCTACTTGGGGCTTTAGCCGGTGTTGGCGACAAAAACGCGCTTCTCCTCGACCGAAACCGTCGCGCCGGAAGCGTCGTAGGTTTCGGTTTGCAGAAGGTATTCGCCGTCGGGGACGCGGCGCGAATCCCACGAGAACGTGAACGGGGGAACGTTGGTAAAGCCTTGTTGCTTGCCGTCTACCGACAGTTGTGCCCACGCCGCCCCCCGGCTTGCCGCGCTTGCCGACACGCTCACCGTGCCGGATACAAGCGGCAGATCGCCCCGCTTTGCCGCTTGTTTCTGGCGGGCGACATACGCACCGGCACTGCTTGCCGCGATGGCGACCATGCGCCCCGGCGTTGTGTTGGGCAGGCGCAAGCGAAACGCCGTGACGCCCCGTTTTGCCACACGGCGAACGCCCGCCGTTTTCCAAACTCGCGTCAGACCCGGCGCGGTAAAGGCATCTAACTGCAAGCCAATAACTGTCGGCATCGGTTCCCAGTCGCCGTTATCAATCTGAACATCTACCGCTACCGTACCCGCTTCGCCGAGCGAAACCGCGTCGCGGAACAGGGGGGCGGTTCCTTCGATGTCCTTGCGGCGCGGCGTTCCGACCTGCCCCAGAACTAGTACCATCGGTGCGCCGGCTTCTTCGCACCGCGAATTATGCCACACCGGCGAAATCTGAAATCCGCCGCGCCGCTCCTTGCCGACGCCCTCTTGTGCGTAGCCGTCCACGGGCGCGGTTCCCACGGTGATGACGCCGGTATGCGCCGTGTTGAGCCGCCCGACCCCGGTATACGCCGTGCCGTCGAATCGCCCAACGCCGCGAACCGGTTGCACGACCTGCGTCAAATCGCGTTTTGCGCCACTGGCGAACAAGCCGCGCACCGTGCCTCCCGCTACGTTCGGAAAGACGACTTCGACCAGCGAGTCCGCCGGAACGCGCACGATAATCACCAGCGTTTCGCCTGTGCCAGTCGGCACGAACGGCAGAGGGAGGGGGGACAAGTTACCGCTCGTGCCTTCAAGTAGTACACGGTTGCCGACGTGCGGGGCGAGTTCGCGGAACAGCGACACGCCCGCCGCGATATTGGTGTACGCCGCGCCGCCACCGGGACGATGCCCGCCGTAGCCTTTGTTGGTCGGTTTACCAAGATATTCGCGGGGCGACAGCGAAACAATCGCCGGAATGCGCCTTGACGAATCTTCGCCCGTCACGCGAAGCCGATGCCCGTGAATCGCCGTTGCCGCCACCGTGCCGGGTTCGGCGTATTCGGCGGCGATGTAGCCTTGCGTGACGGTGGTTGCCGGGTAAATGACGCGCCCGACTAACTGCCACGTTTTGCCCGCGTCGGTGGAGACCGACACCGCGCCCAGCGCACGGTTCACGACGCGCAAACGGTGCGTTTCGCGGTAGCCGGGCGCGGGATCGCCCTGTGCGAACGCGGGCAGGGACGGCAGTAGCAGGGCGGGGGCGTAGGATAAAAAGGAGCGGCGGTTCATCGGTTTATGGTATCGGAAGCGGCGCGGGGCGGCAAGGAGCCGCGCCCGTCGCACGAGAAGGAAGCGGCGACGAGGGGTATACTAACCGTATGACACCGCAACCGAAAACCGAACTGCCGGGCGTGCCGCGCCGCGTCAAACGCCGCATGGTGCGCCGCCACATTCATACCGCGCCGCCTAACCCGCCCGTGCCGCAAGCGTTCGTGCCGCGCCACCGCGAGGAAACGCGCATTTCCCCGAACGGAACCGTGTTTCGCGTCTCCGTACCGCTCAACGACAAAGGCGAACCATACACGGCGGCGGAAAATATCGCGTTCTTTCAAAGCCTTGATTTCGATCCCGAAGTCTGGGACGCCGTTATGAAGAACATCAACGACGCCCGCGAAGCCGGCCGCAAAGCCCCCGATGGCGACGAAGAAACGGAGCATTAGGCGTTGTATATGCTTGACACGAACATGGTGAACTACATTCTGAACGGCAATCCGCAGGTTACTGAGCGATACAAATCGGTGGAAACAGAAACTTTTGTCGGCGGCATTGTTGTGGAAGAGATACTGATTGCCGGTTTCGGTGCTGAGATTAACAATATCCGCTCCGGCAAATCGAAAGCCGACCTTGGACGAACCTTTGCTGACTTTCACAAACGAATTGATGCCCTCGCCCGGTTTCAAAAATTGCCCTACACCAACGACGCGGAAGCCGTTTTCAGACTGCTAAAGTCGGGCAAAGGCTCCGCGAAAGTCAAGGCGATAGACGGGCGAATCGCCGCGCACACCCTGTCACTCGGCATGATTCTGGTGACTGAGAACGTCGCCGACTTCGAGAGTGTCGCGGGTCTCACGGTCGAGAACTGGGCGCGGTAAGCGATGCCAACCGCGCCGAACGTCCCCGCCATGTGTCCCTACTGCGGCAAATCCGGTGAAGGTGTCCGCGATACCTGCGCGTCGTGTAACAAAATGTTGCCCCCGAAGCCGCATTTGGTCAATCTTTCGCCCATTTCTCCGCTGACGCACCTGCTAAGGGTCGTCGTCGCGTTTGTTGCCTGCCTATCTTCTGCTGTTACTGTATGCGTCTTACTGATTTGTGTGGCGAACATGGCCGGTGGAGGCGATTCTCCAACAGCGTTGCTGTTTGGCGCAGTGGTTTTATTATTAATATCGCTTGTTTCGTGGTACGGTTACGCACTTCTGTCGCGCTATGTCAACAAAAACAATTAGGGCGATTGCATCATCATTTCTTCGGCAATATCGCGCATGGCTTTCGGGATTTCGCCCATGCGCCCCGATGCATTACGGTATGAACTCAGCGCGAAGGTCGTCCATCCAAACGATGCCGGAACCATAGATTTGCGGTGATACCGTGATTTGCTTCGTGCCTGCAGGAACGTTCACCGTACCGGTGTATAGTTTCCAGTCGTGCATCAAGGGGTCGGCGTTTGCGTCTTTGCTACCGATGTACGCCGCCCATTCGTGCGTTTGCTTGTCCTCCGCACCACCATCAAATGACACATCCAAAACCGCCTTGCGAGCGTCTACGGTGCGGACGTATGCCTGAACGCGAAGTTTCCGCGCCGTGCCGTCGTGCGGGAATGTTTGCACCCAACCGGCGATGGGAAAAAACCGCGCCGACGACTTCATCAATTTAAGCGAGTGCGAACTCTTGTAGCCGTACTCCGCCCACTGGTACGTCACGCCCTCCACGCTCGCGCCCTGTTTCC
>JACMIU010000686.1 GCA_014380985.1 Armatimonadota bacterium
CGCGGCAATATCGAAGAACGGCTGATGCGGCGAAATCGTGCCGGGCAGGTTGCCGCTTTCGCTCGTGCCGTCGGTGTGCGTCACCGTGACCGGTGCGCCTTGCGCGTCCGATGGGTGCAACACGCAAATGCCGATTCGCGCCCGTTCAAACTCGCTGAACGCTTCGCCGTCAAAGTCAAACGTCATCGTGCCGTCCGCGCTTCCCGTCACGGCAATCACGGCGCGAAAGTCAATGCCGCGCCCCTCGTGGAAATAGTGCGCGTCGTGAATCACGCGGAACGAGCCGTCGCCGATGGTGCTTTCGCGCACGGTGATCGCGCACGGCACGGTGAACCAGTCGGCGGCGCGAACGGCGGCGTAGACACGGCGGATTGCCTCCCGCCCGGCGACGGTGAAATAGCGCAGGTCGGCGGCATCGGTCAGGGTGACGGTGGTGGCTCCGGCGCGAAGGGTTTGGGTTTGCGGTTTTGACGTTATTGGCATGGGGCGATTATAGCAGAATCGCCGGGGGGATGGGAACGGGCGTTACTTCACCGCGCCCGCACCCTTCAAAAGCGCGATCATGAGCGTGTCGTTGTTCTTTTTGGCGATTTGGAGTGCGGTAAAGTGCGTTTTCGGCGACACTTCGCTCACATCTGCGCCACGATGAATCAGGAGCCGCGCTTGCTCCACCTTGCCGTAGCGCACCGCTTCGTGCAAAAGCGGAATATCCGGCTCAACCGGCGCGTCGGCGTCGAGAAGCATCCGTGTGATCGCCACGTTGTTTCGGTGAACCGCCGCGTAAATCAGCGCGGACGAACCGTATTCTTCGTTAGGAATATAGGACGTGCACGAGGTTCCGGCAACCAAATGGGCGCGAACACCCTGCTCGTCCTGCGCCAGCACCGCGTCACGAAGTCCGTAGCCGTAGTAGCCCATGTCTTTGCCAAAGCCCGCCGCACGAAGGCGCGACAGCGCGGCGATGTCGCGGCGTTCCCAAGCGCATTCAAAAAAATCGTTGACCACCAAGCTCACGCTGAAGGCTATCGCCCAAACGGCAAGTACGCCCCAGAACGATTGCACGAAAAGCCGGGCGAGAAGCGGACGTTTCTCCTGCCGGAACGTCGCGCCGCTTTGCCGCTCCGCGAACTGCGCCCATGACCAGACCATCACCGATCCGGCGAGAAGGGCGACGCCCTGCCCAACACGGTTGGGTTCCCACTGATGCCACAGCGTCAGCGATGCGGTTTGGCAAGTCGTGACCAATGTCCACAGCACGGCGGCGAAAAAGTGTCCGCGAAGATGCGGGCGAACGCGGAAAAACAGGTCAATGCTTTTGTACAGCACCGCCCCGATAATCCCGACCGTGAGTAGTAAACCGACCAACCCGCCTAATATCCCCCAGCCATTCATACCGTGTCCCGCCTTCCCTGTTTACTTCTACGTTTATTCTACCACTACGCGCTCGATTTCGGGGATGTTCCATCCCCGCCCTACACCGCTACGCGCCGGTTTTCCCGCGCCGATAGCCGTATTGCCTCCACGATTCGCGTTTGCGCCGCACCATTTTCGCCGGGAGCAAGACTCCTATTCGCGCCCCTCACACACCGCGAAAAGTGCGCGATCTCCGCGCCGTATTGGTCGGTGTGCGCGAAACTTTCCGTGCGCTCGGTGTCGCCGACACGAACCGTGAACGAAACGCCGGTTTCGCCGACCTGAAACGCCCGCTCCGCCGTGACACCGCCCTTCGTGCCAACGATTTCGTAGCGCGTCGTAAATGGCTGGTCAAAACCGCCGATAACCGCGCCGGTGCGACCGTCCGCCCATTCGAGCAAAACGGTGGTATGCAAATCAATGCCGGTTTCGGGGTGCAAGCGACTCGCGGCGGTCACGGCGACCGGCTCGCCGAAGAACCACCGCGCCGCGTTCACCGGATACACGCCGACATCGAGTAGCGCACCGCCGCCCTGCTCCGTGTTGAACCGGATATTGGGCGCGTCTAAGTTCGCCGTGTAGGTGAACGCGCCGCGAAAATGCACCGGCTCCCCGATTTCGCCCGACGCAATAACTTCCCGCACCCGCTCGTGCTGGGGGTGGTGGCGATACATAAACCCTTCCTGAAGGCGCAACCCAGCCGCGTTCGCCGCGCTTGCCATCGCTTCCGCGTCGGTGAGCGACAAGGCGACCGGCTTGTCGCACAGCACGTGCTTGCCGGAAGCGAGGGCGCGTAACGTCCATTCGGCGTGTTGGTCGTTCGGCAGGGGAAGGTACACGACTTCTATATTCGTGTCGGACAGAAGGGCGTCGTACCCATCGTAGGCGCGGGGGATGCCGTGCTTGGCGGCGACGGTTTGCGCTCTTTCCGCCGACCGCGACGCGACTGCGAGCAGGGTAGCGTCGCCGGTCGCCGCCGCGAAACCGGGAATCATGCGCCGCTCAAACACGCGGGCGCACCCCAAAACGCCCCATCGTACCGGGTCGGTATTTGTCATGTACCGAGTATACCCTTCAAACGGACGGCAGGAGAGTACGAACAACGCGCCGCCCGACGACGCGCAACTGCCCCCGCGCCAGTGCCGTGAGTGCTTCCGCGAACGCCCGGTGTTCGCACTCCAAGACCCGCGCCGCCAAAGTCTGCGCCGTGTCGCCCTCTAAAACGTCCACCACGGTTTGCGAGATAATCGCGCCTGTGTCGAAGTTTTCGTCCACGAAATGCACCGTGCAGCCGCTCACCTTGACGCCGCTATCCATAACCGCCTGATGCACTTTTTCGCCGTACATCCCGTGTCCGCCGAACGCCGGAAGGAG
Organism: Armatimonadota bacterium; assembly: GCA_014380985.1. Taxonomy (GTDB): domain Bacteria; phylum Armatimonadota; class Armatimonadia; order Armatimonadales; family Armatimonadaceae; genus JACMIU01. The sequence goes on from JACMIU010000686.1 coordinate 2,788, forward strand.
CGACGGATGAATGTTGACCACGCGGTTCGGGAACGCCGCGACCACGGCTTCGGGAAGCCTACGCATATACCCGGCAAGCGCGACCGAATCGGCGTCGTGACCGCGCAGAACGCGGAGCAAAACGGCGGCGTATTCGGGGTCGGTGCGGTCTTTGGGGCTAACGATTTTGGTGACAAGCCCGGCGTTTCGGGCGCGAACAATCGCGGGGGCGTCAGCACGGGAGCCGACCACGCAGACGATTTGGGCAGGGAGGGTTCCGGCATTTATCGCGTCGTGAATGGCAAAAAGATTCGAGCCGCGCCCGTGCGAACCGACGAAAACGGCGAGGCGAAGGGGCGAAATGTTGGGGTCGTGCGCCATGCGAACGAATTGTATCACGCCGCTCTTCACCCTATCGGGGCGCACGAAAACCGCGTAGCCGCAAACTGTTCGACACCACCGATACGCTCGACAAACTCATCGCAAGGCTGGCGAGAATCGGCGACAACAGCCAGCCGGTCACGGGGTACAAAAGTCCGGCAGCAATCGGGATACCGACGACGTTGTAGGCGAATGCCCAGAACAGGTTCTGCTTCACGGTTCGCAGGGTCGCTTTCGACAGGGCGATAGCGGTCACGACGCCGTGCAGGTCGCCGCGAATCAGGGTGATGTCGGACGCTTCGATAGCCACATCGGTTCCCGTGCCGATAGCGATACCGACATCCGCCTTCGCCAGCGCAGGGGCGTCGTTGATGCCGTCGCCGACCATGCCGACGATTTGCCCCGCGTCTTGAAGCCGGGCGATTTCCCGTGCCTTGCCTTCCGGCAGAACCCCCGCAAGCACAGTGTTTATACCGACCACGCGGGCGACGGCTTCGGCGGTGCGGGCGTTGTCGCCGGTCAGCAAGACGACCTGCAAGCCCTGCGCTTGTAGCGCGGCGATTGCCGCCTTCGCGCCGGGCTTCACTGTGTCAGCGACCGCGAGAACGGCGACGAGTTGCCCATCCAAAGCGGCGAACATCGGCGTTTTGCCCGCGCTTGCAAAGTCGGACGCGGCGATTGTCGCCACGTCCGGCACGGCGATACCGCGTTCGTGCATCAAGCGTTCGTTGCCGAAAGCCACGGCGCGGTTTTCCACGGTCGCAACGATTCCCTGCCCCGGCACGGCGGCGAACGATGTGACCGGGGCGAGCGTGATGCCGCGTTCTTCCGCGCCACGCACAATGGCTTCGGCAAGCGGGTGTTCGGAAGCGCGTTCGGCGGACGCGACGAGGCGCAACACGTCGGCTTCGTTTGCGTCACCAAAAATCGCTATGTCGGTCAGCGCGGGCTTGCCCTCGGTCACGGTTCCGGTTTTGTCCAGCACGATGGTGGTCAGTGCTTGGGCGCGTTCGAGTGCCGCGCCGTTCTTGACCAACACACCGTTTTCCGCGCCCTTCCCAGTTCCGACTAAAATCGCGGTCGGGGTGGCTAAGCCGAGGGCGCACGGGCAGGCGATAATCAGCACGGCGACAAAGTTGGTGAGCGCGAGGGTAAGCCGGGTTTCGGGCGGCGATAGCGCGAACCACGCGGCGAATGTCAGCACGGCGATTCCGAGAACCACCGGGGTAAACACGGCGGAAACCGAATCGGCGAGCCGCGCAATCGGAGCCTGACTGCCCTGCGCCTCCTTGACCAGCCGGACGATTTGCGCCAGCGCAGTGTTTTTGCCGACTTTCGTGGCGCGAAAAAGAAGCGTCCCGTTCTTGTTCACGGTCGCGCCGAACACCGAATCGCCGGGCGTTTTCTCGACCGGGACCGATTCGCCGGTCAGCATGGCTTCGTCCACGGCGGACGCGCCTTCTACGACAACGCCATCCACGGCGATTTTCTCGCCCGGTCGGACCCGTACCAAGTCGCCGACAAAAACGTCGCCCAACGGCACATCGGTTTCGACGCCGTTATGAACAATTCGCGCCGTTCGCGGTTGCAGTCCGACAAGCCGCCGAATCGCCGCGCCGGTTTGCCCCTTTGCCCGCGCCTCCATCAGCCGCCCCGC
>JACMIU010000687.1 GCA_014380985.1 Armatimonadota bacterium
GATGGTACGCGTCATTTTCACGTCCGCGCTTTTCATCGTTCCCGCGCCGCCGAAAATCGGCACGTCGGCTTTGCCGTTGTACGTTTGCACGATACGGGCGGTGCGGTTGCCGTTTTGCCATTCGAGCGATTCGAGACGGTTTTGCGTGTCCACCATCGGCGGCGCGTTCAGCGTCGCCCACTCCAGCAGAATCGGGGCTTTCACCGTCCATTGATCGCCGACCCGGCGACGCACACCGCTCAGATCAATAATCGGTAGGGCAACATACGCGCCGGGGGCTTTCGCCGATGCCGGGGCATACTCTTCCACCAAACCACGCGACCGCACCGCACGATAGCGCGATTTGAAATCGTAGACGTTCTCCAGCCGATCCGCATTTCCGCTACCACCGATGATGACGCCGTTTAGCACCTTATCACGCACCAGATACGTACTGCTGCCGTTTCTATCTTCCACGGTGCGTTCATAATTCGCTGTCACGTTTTGCACCGGTAGGATCACCGGACCGGTCGGTTGTTGTCGCGGAACAAAACTCCCATCGTTCGGGCCGCCCCCCTGCCCACCGAAGCGTCCGCCGCCACCAAACCCGGCAGGAGGGCCGCCGAACCCCGCCGGGGGGCCGCCACGGAGACCGCCGCCGTTAAATCCACCGCCGCCAAAGTTGCGCCCTCCGCCCTGTGCCGCCGGGACAGTCTGCGGATCGGCGATATATTCGACTTCGGTTTTCTGCCGATATTTGTCCCGCGCCCCGACACGAAGCGCATACGACAACAAAATGCCGCTCGCGGGCGACGGCAGGGAGCCTTTATTGTTGACGTTCAGTGTCAGGTTTTGTACGCCTACCTGCCGTCCCCCGGCATTGTACGCGGCGATTTCGATGGAGTGGGGTCCGTCTTGCACGGTGCGCAGGTTTTCGGGAACCTTCGGGTCTTTGGAAATCTCTTTCGTGTTCCAGAGCAGGTTGACATAGCGTTCGCCGCCTTCCACCGTCGTCGTGCGAATCGGCTTCTCCGCCTTAAAGGTAGGAATATCAATTCCGGCGCGGAACACGCCGTCAATCGTGAGCGTCAGGTACTGCGCGTCGCCGAGTGACGAACGCGGAATCGCCATTCGCACGGTTTCGCGCACGGACGCGCCGTTCGCGGGGCTGGCGACCTGAAAGGGAACCTGCGCCCAAGCCGCACCGCTCATAGCGGCAACCGTGATTGCCGCGCCTGTTAAAACATTGATTGTTCGCATATAAACCTGCTATTCGTCCTTTCGCTTCACGCGATTGCCATCTGCTAAAATGCTCCGCCGCCGCCATCCATCACCCGTACTCCTGCCGGAAGCGCGAACCGGCTATCGGCGATAACCGGGTTTAGTTTGATATTTGTCACCAGCACGGTGCGCGAGCCGCCTTCGTTGGAAAGCGTAGTTTTTACCGGGAGCCGAAAGCCCGCGTTTTTGCCCACGTAAATCGTTGTGCCGGTCGCGGCGTTTTTATAAATGTCGGTTGGAATCGTGCCGACTTTAGTTTCGCCGATTTTGGTTGCCGATTTCAGTTGCTCGTTCGCCTGTGCGAACGCGACTTGCAATGCTTGTTCGACACCGCCCTTGACATCTTGTTTCACTGCGGTTTTGTTCGCCGGTATCACAAAAAACACGCCTTTGCTGTTCGCCAAGTAGCGCACCGCGCCGGTCGCCGGGTCGGAATAATCGAGCCGCGCCATGTTTCCTTTTACTTCGACCCGGAAAACCTGCGATACCTTCGATCCGCCGTTCGGAATTAATACGCTTGTCACGGTGAAGGACGCGACCTTTGCCAGATTCGCCCGCGATACCTGCGGAACCGCTACCGGTTTTGTCGGTGTTTTCTGCGCGGTCGCCGCTATCGGCAGACAAACCGCCGCCATCAGACTGACCAACCCTGCCAAACTGTTTTTTAATTTCAACACTCGCTCCTTAATCCCCTTCTTTTCACGGCAAACTAAACGCGCTCATCGAACATTTCCTCGGCGGCAGTGGCTAATTCTTCCTCAGTCATTTCGCCGCGCCCGTTCTCGTAGGCATCGAGCAAGGCGCGGGCGACTTCCGCATCGGACTCAACCACTAAAATATCGTGCATGGAGCCGGTCGCGCCGGTATACAAGCCGATTGCCGCGCCGAGCGAGTTACGCTCACGCACCGTTGCCGCGATTCCTTCCGCCTCCAGAACGCCGCGCCATAGTTCGGCTTCCACAAGGTCGGGAGAAGAATCGAGAAGAACGCTGTTTTCGTTTGTCGCTTCCATCTATATTGATACGCTTTCTACACACTCTATGTTTCAATTTGGGTATCGCTCATGCCGTGCCGCGTTTCGACGGGCGGCAGTTCGGTTGGTGCAGTATCCCCCATCACGCCCCCGGCGCGATAGTAGTCACACCGGTTCGCTAAAGGACACACGCCGCAACGCGGTTTCTGCGCCACGCAAATGCGCCGCCCATGCCGAATCATATGGACGTGGAACGCATACACCCGCTCCGGTTCAATCAGACTCTCTAAAGCGTCGTGCGCCTTCGCTTCTCCGATGCGCTTTTCGATTAGTCCGAGCCGGTGCGACACGCGAAAAACGTGCGTGTCCACCGGTAGCACCGGGCGTCCGAGCGAGAACATCAGTACGCAAGCCATTGTTTTCGGTCCAACGCCGTGGAACGAAAGCAGGTACCTTTTCGCGTCCTCGGTCGGCATCGGGCGCAGAAACTCAAGGTGCGTCGCGCCGGTTTTGTCGTGGATTTCGGTCAGCACGTTTTTGATGCGCGGTGCTTTCGCGTTCGCCAAGCCGCCGGAGCGAATCGCGTCGGCGATTTCGAGGGTCTCTGCTACGCGCACTTCGTCCCACGTCGGGAACGCTTCGCGCAGGTTATCATAAGCGCGTTCGCTGTTCTTGTCGGACGTGTGTTGCGACAAAATCGTCATCACGAGTGCGCCCAAAGGTTCGCCGTGCGACCGCCACTGGAGGGTTCCGTACTCGTCGTCCAAGCGGTCGCAAACCCACGCGGCGTGTTCGCGCTTTTCGTCGAGATTCTCCGCACTTGCCGTTTTAGTTACCGCCATACTGCCGCAATTATAGCGAAGCGTGTCAGTAATTGTCAAGGCGAATCGCACGATTTACCCGCCGTGTCGGGGTAAACTGCTTAAACGATGACTACTCTCAACCCTGACAACGACGCCGAACTGATAGCACTCGCCGTTTCGATGTGCAAAAAGGCATACGCTCCCTACTCCGCCTATGCGGTGGGCGCGGCGATTCGCACCGAAACCGGCAACATCTACGGCGGTTGCAACGTCGAAAACGCTTCCTACGGTTTGTCGAACTGCGCCGAACGCACCGCCGTTTTTTCCGCCGTCGCGCAGGGCGAACGTATCATCACTGAGGTCGCGGTTGCCACCGAGGACGGCGGCTCGCCGTGCGGGGCGTGCCGACAGGTATTGTGGGAGTTCGCGCCAAAGGATGGCTCCCCGCTTCGCGTTTTGATGGCGGACAAAAACGGCACACTGATTCGGGAAACCACGATTGTTGAACTTCTGCCGGAGGCGTTCGTGCTGCGGTAAGGTAAAAACACCGATGGCAACCTTGGCTCGTACACCGATTACGACGCTGGACGGCGGATCGCGTGTTCGACGTTGAAACGTGGGACGATTTGCTTGCTGGTATTCCCGAAGCCCCGTAAACATTTGGCGTCGCGCCGATAAAATAATGTGGGGCGCGAAACTTTGCCGCGCCGGGTACGTTATACACACAGGAGATTATAAAATAGCCCGTGTCCGTAGCCGTACCCCTTCCCGAAATTGCCGCGCCGAGGCGTTCGCGTAACCCACTTGTTAAAGCGTGGCGCAAACTGATTCACCTGATCAAGGTCGGTTTTGAAGTGTCGAACTTTTTGCCCGATGGCACAAAGGATATTCGCGTTTACCTGAAGTATCCGGGATCGTCGCCGGGGGGCAGGTGGCTTGCCCGGTGGGGCTGGAAATACGCCACGCATCGCCTGACCCGCGCCGGTCACTGGTTCTTCTACGCGACGCTTTTTTTGGGCGTTTTCGCCTCGGTGTCGCTCGAAATCAAAACGTACATTCCGTTCCTGTATTCGATGGCGTTCTGGTTCATCGCCGGGCTGTTCGCGCTCTTTAGCAAGCCGAACGTCGCCGTTAAAGCGCGACACGCCCCCGTGGTATCGGCGGGCGAAGCCTTGTTAGTGGATGCGGAAATCACCTCGCTACGGCGCGGCGGCTTGTTTCCGGCGCAGGATGTGAGCCTTGTGCCGTTCGGGTTGCCCGCCGAGGTGGACGCCGTTGCTCCCGCCGGAACCCCTATCGGAACCCTCACGCCGGGCGAAACCGTGCGGATACAGTTTTCGCTCAAACCTAACAAGCGCGGCGTGTTTACCCTGCCCGGCTACCGCGTGGACACCGATTTTCCGCTCGGCATCATGAACGCCTATCGGCGCGTCGAAGCCCCGTCCGCGCTCACTGTCTACCCGTCGTTCACACCGCTTCGAGAGTTCGCACTACCGAGCGGCACGGGTTGGCAGGAGGGCGGGGTGGCGTTGCTCGCCAAGCAGGGCGATTCGTTCGAGTATTGGGGCAATCGCGAGTGGCGCGAAGGCGATTCTCAGCGCGATATTGACTGGCGGGCGACCGCACGGCTCGGCGGCAACACGCCGATTGCCCGCGAATGGCGCGAAGAGTATTTTTTCCGCGTTGGGATTGTCTTAGACACGTACCTGCCGCGAGCGACCGGCAAATGGCTCGGCTTGCTCTACGGAGCGCGTGCCTACGACCCGCCGAAGGAGTGGGCAAGCGCATTTGAGCGGGCGGTTTCGCTCTCGGCGGCGGTGGCAGACTACATGGCGCGGGAGCAGTATATCGTGGATATTTTCGCGGCGGGTCCGACATTTCACCATTTGACCGTGGGGCGCGGTGCTGGTTCTAAGGACGAGATCCTGAACATTCTGGCGGGCGTTTCCGACACGCAAGGCGACGTGCTGACCGCTATCGAGCCGGAACTGCTCGAATCGGTGAGTAGACTGACCACGGTTATCTGCGTGTTTCTCCAGTACGACGAGCGGCGGCGGCAGTTCGTGGAACTGCTTCGCTCTACCGGGGTCGGCGTCAAGGTAATCGTGGTTCCCCCCCTTCCGAGGGGGATGGAGGACGAAGACGAGGAAGCCGCGCCGGGCGTCGTTTCCGCGCCGGAGCCGGACACGGTAATCGTGGACGCCGCGACGTTCAAGAGGGGCGTAGACGCGCTTTAACGGGCGGCAAGCGGTTCGGCGTTCCCACGTCCTTCCACGAACTGGCGTAGCGGGTTTTGTGCCGACGCGCTCGAAACAATCGCCTGTCTCATGGCTTCCGGGTCGCGCACGAAGAGCGGCAACCATAGCACGGCGCGGTCTTTGCGAAACGACACGACTTTCAAATACGGCAAGCCGCAAAATCGTGTGGCGGTCACGGTTTCGATTTCGCCCCACGACAGGGAAAGTTTGCGCCCCCAAAAATCGGTCGCCGCGACGCCGCTATCGCCGACGCGCACCGGGTAGAGCCAGCACCACAAAGCGGCAAGGAGAGTTTCAGACAGTAGACCGATAGCGAGAACCATCAGTGCTTCCATCATCTGAGCAAACGCAATTGCCAAAGGATAAGCGAGTAACAATATAGCAAACAAAAAAGAAAACAACGGAGCAACGCATATCAATATTGCTTGACACAGTAAGCGGGCAACGGTGAAAACATTGATCGCGAACCGGGTGTCGCCGCTCGGCGTGACGGCATCGCGGGCGGCAGTGAAGACATTGTTTCGCATGGTAGCAACTGAACGCTCCGGCGCGGCGTTTGGTTACGTTGCACAGTTCCAAAGTCATGCTAAAGGACACCAGAGGCGATATTGTCGCCGGATGTTATCCGTAATAAGTACCGCAACCGAATCGCCGCGCCGTGTGTCATAATAGCGCATGAACCCCATCCCACAACAAAACAGTTGGTCGCAAGTCCCGCCCACCCCGCGTCCGGTCGCCCCCCCGCCGCCCACCAACCCGCCGCCCGACCGGGCGAAAAACAACCGCGTGGTCGCCATTATCCTCGGCTCGTGCGGCGCGTTTTTCCTTGCCCTTGTGGGACTGTATTTCGCGGCGCAAAACGCCCCCGCAAAAATCGTCACGCCAGTTCGCGCCCCCGTCCCGAAACAGAACGGGTTTGACGCGCTGAAGGTCGCCGCCGAAAAGTTGGTTCGGCAGAAAGAGGTCGGCGACGCGGCGCACAGTAAGCCGAAAAAGAACTGGACGATAGAACAGAAGCGGGCGTTGGTTCAAGCCAACGATGCGGCAATCAACGATGCGGTCGCCTCCCTGCGACTGCCGTATCTGGAAACGAACCGTGTCACGTCGTCCAGCACCGCGTTTCCGTACTACGCCAAGTTTCGCGCCGTGGTTCGCACGTTGACGCTTGCCGGAAACGTGGCGTGGGAAGAAGGGAATCACCGGCTCGCCGCGACTCGATACATGGATGCCGTGACCATCGGGCGACGTGTGCCGCACAACACCGCGCTTATCGGTCGGCTTGTCGGCATCGCCTGTGAGTATATAGGACGCGCCCCGGTCTGGAAACGACTGGACACAATGGACGCCGACACCGCCGCCTACTGTCTAACGCGTCTCGACGCGATGCAACCCGGACGGTTGCCGTTCGCATCAACACTGGCGGAGGAAAAATGGACGCTGGCGCGGATGATTGAGGAGATCTACAATCGCCCGGAATCGTTTGACGAGTCGGTCGGCGGCGCAGACGGTGATAGCAAAGACGATACCACGGCAGTTTTTCGGGCGTACACCAAAGTCGTGCCGAAGTCGGTTGCCGTGGACAAACTGAACGAGCAAATGGACAAAATCATCGCGCAGTCGAAAAAGCCGTTTCCGCAAAGCAAAGACGAACTGCCGGAGTCGAGAGAGATTCTTACCCGTATCCTGATACCGGTGATGTACCCCGCCCGTCTGAAGTTCGTTGCCAACGAAACCGGCGATAACTTGCTCCGAACCGCGCTTGCGCTTCGCGTTTACCGATTGCGAAACGGCAAGCATCCTGCCGCGCTTTCCGACCTTGTTGGCGCGAAACTGCTTCCTGCCGTGCCGAGCGATCCGTTCGCCCTGCCCGGTCAGTCGCTGAAATACAAGCCGCTGGCGACCGGCAAATACCTGCTCTACAGTATCGGACCCGATAGCGTAGACGATAGCGGCAAGGGATTGGCGACCGTGAAAAACGGCAAAACCGTGCGCTTCATCGAAGCCGAATCCAAAGGAGATATTGTCGCCGGTTGGTACGCCTACTAATGAAAGCGGCACACGTCGTTTCGCTGTCCCTGTTGTCTTTCGGTGTGCTTGTCGGCGGTATGTATATCGCCGCGAAGAACGCACCGGTCACGGTTGTTCTGCCGCCAAGCCCACCCGCGCCCGCCACGAACGGTTTTCCCCGGCTTCAAGCGGCGGCACGGCAACTTGTCCGCACCGGCGACACAGCGGATGCCTTGAGCAGTCGGACGAAACCCGCTTGGGGCTTGGCGAAAAAGCGCGAACTGATTGCCGCGAACCGCGCCACGCTCAACGACGCCCGCGTGGCACTGCGTCTGCCTTACCGCGAAACGAACACCATAGATTCGCTCAACGACGACGGCTACCCACAGGGCAAGCCGTTCCGCAACCTTGCCCGCACCCTGACGCTCGCGGGCGAGGTAGCATGGGAAAGCGGCGACCAAGCCGAATCGGTAGGTTGGTACATGGACGCGATCACGCTCGGACGCCGGATACCGAACCGCGTCGGGTTGGAGGGAATGAGCGTGGGGTTAGCGTGTGAGAGTATCGGGCGCAAACCCCTTTGGCGACATCTTGACGCGCTTAGCCCGCAAGTCGCGGCGCAGTGTCTCGCCCGTTTGAACGCGCTTGCCGCCCACCGCGTTCCGCTTTCCGTCGCTATCGAAGAGGAAAAATGGAGCATTCAAAGCACCGCACTCGAATGCATGACGCACCCGGAACGAATCCGCCGCGAGCCGGACGCGGACGACACGCCAAACGAGAGCGGCGTCTACTACGGCGATGTCGTCCCGCCGCGCTACGTGATCAACACGATGGGCGGCTACATGGACAAACTGATCGCGCAGTCGTAACAGCGGTACAGTAGCGGCAACCGGGAAATCCCCGTTCCAGACGAACTAATCACGCGGATATTCGCCCCGACAATCACGAATGTACGTTGCAAATACACGGTTGTGGAAACCGGAGACGCCCTGCTTCGCACCGCGCTTGCGCTTCGCGTTCACCGAGCGCGAACCGGTAAGTACCCCAAAAATCTCGC
>JACMIU010000688.1 GCA_014380985.1 Armatimonadota bacterium
CGTTGCCCCTGTCAGAAATCCGCGCCAACCTGCTTTCGCCGGACGGAACGCCGCGCTACCGCGTCCCGCTTCCCGCGCCGATTGAGTACGCCCCGCAAGATGCTCCCACCGAATCGCCGTACATTTTCGGCGAAAGCCTCGCCACCACGAACGCGGCATCACGCGGCGTTTCCCGCGAAACCCAACCGTCAAACGACACCATCCCGCTCGAATACCGGCTTGGCTCGGTATCTACACGCCTTGCCGTGCTACGCGGTTTGATGGATGTCGGTGGAAGCGTCGTCGGCGATAACACGCTCTGGTTCGTCACCGCTTCGGTGACGCTCGCCGGGAGCGTGTGCGACCTAATACGTTCGCTCGGCGGCACGGCGCGAATCATCCCCCTTGCCGGAACGAACGATTTCGGTACGTATCCGGTCGAGTTTCAACTGCCCCCCGACATAGTTCCGTCCACGAAAAAGAAAATGATGGAATCGTATCGCCCGGTTCCCGCCGACCCGTGTCGGTATATCGTGGACATCGAACCGGTCGGCGAAAAGGAAACGCAGTGTATCCGCGTCGAGGCGGCAGACCATCTCTACGTCACCGACGATTTCATCGTCACGCATAACACGCTGTCCGCCCTGTCGTTCCTGCTGTCGCTACGCAAAGCCGGGGGCAACGACCACGCCACCACGCCCGACCTTGTGATCGCGCCCAAGTCGCTCGTGTTCAACTGGGAACGCGAAGCGGCACGGTTTACGCCGGGACTAAAAACTCTCGTTTACACCGAGGGCAACCGCGCCAAAGACCCGTCGGCGTTTGAAGGCGTGGACGTCGTGCTGACCACCTACGGCATCATGCTCCGCGACATCGAGCATCTGCGGAAAACGCGCTTCCATTACACCGTTTTGGACGAAGCACAGGCGATTAAAAATCCGCTCTCCCAGTCGGCGCGGGCGGCACGGCTTCTGAACACCGAGCATCGCCTCACCCTGACCGGGACGCCGGTCGAGAACGGAACCATCGAACTCTGGTCGCAGTTCGCCTTTCTCAATCCCGGACACCTCGGCAACATCGAATCGTTCAAGAAAGAGTTCGCCGGGGCGATTGAACAGGACGGCGACGAGGAAGCCGCACAAACCCTGCGCCGCCTGATTGCCCCGTTCCTGCTTCGGCGCACCAAAGCGCAGGTCGCCCCCGAACTTCCGGCACGCACCGAGCAGATCGTCTACTGCGAGATGGACAAAACCCAGCGCAAACGCTACGAGGAAACCCGCGACCGTTACCGCGCCGAAGTGATGGGCTTGCTCGACGAAGCCGAAACCGACCGCTCGCAAGCCGGACGCGGACAGATGAAAATGCTCGAAGCGTTGCTTCGTCTGCGGCAGGTTTGCAACCACCCCCGGCTCGCCGACAAAACGTATGAGGGCGATTCGGCAAAGTTCGGCGTGCTAATGGACACGATCGAAACGCTCCGCGCCGAAAACCACAAGGCGTTGGTGTTCTCGCAGTTCGTGCAAATGCTCGACATCATCCGCGCCGAACTCGACAAGCGCGGTGTGCCGTACTGCTACCTCGACGGCTCCACCCGCGACCGCCGCGCCCCCGTGGACAAGTTCCAGA